>CAKPKQ010000016.1 GCA_934167305.1 uncultured Clostridia bacterium
TTTAGCCACGTGGAATTTTTTAGAATTAAAACACTTGTAATTTTCTAAATTTTGTTATAAAATATATAAGAATTTAAAAATGGATAGGAGTGTTTAAAATTAATAGTTTTAGAAGATTTGCAATGTTTTTTAGAACATCTGTAAAAATAGTGGTATTAACTATTATATCTGCATTTCTTATTATAAGTGCAGTAGCATTTTTTTATAAACCTACATATGCAGTTTCACTTAATGGTGACCTTGTAGGGTACACAGAAAATAAAGCAGAACTACAAAATAAAATAAATAGCTACATGGCAGGAAATCAAGAAGAAGGAATTGCATTTAGACAAATAGGTTCAGTACCAGAGTATACTCTTTGCTTATTAAAAAAAGACATTACACCAAATGATGATGAAATATATACAAAAGTAACCGAAAATGGTACACAATATTATAAATATTATGCAATTACAGACGACAAAAAAGAAAAAGTTTATGTATCAACATTTAAAGAGGCAGAAGAAGTAATAGAAAAGCTAAAAAAGAAAAATAGTGCAAATAAAAAAGATTTAGGCATTGTAGAAAAATACGAAACTGAAACAAAAACATTTACATCAGTTGAAAAATGTGTATCTAAATTATATGAAGCACCAAAAGTTACATATGTAGCTACAGCATATTCTGGAAGTGTATCTGGATTATCAGACTCAAAAGTAAATTTAGGGGTTTCACTAATTAGACCAGTTTCAGGAATTATAACAACCAGATTTGGTAGAGCTTCAGGTGGACATAGAGGGTTAGATGTTGCAACATCTACTGGAACACCAATTAAAGCAGCCGCTGGTGGAACAGTTAAAGTAGCTGGTTGGAATAACTCATATGGATACATGATTAAAGTATCACACGGAAACGGAGTAGAAACAGTATATGCACATTGCAGCCAATTATTAGTATCAAAGGGTCAAACAGTTTCACAAGGCCAAGTAGTTGCTAAAGTTGGTTCTACAGGAAATTCAACAGGACCACACTTACATTTTGAAGTAAGAGTAAATGGAACATTATATAACCCACAAAATTATGTATATTAAAAAAACAGGATTTTTGAAATCCTGTTTTTAATTTAACTAACAAAATAGTTAAAGCCAATTTCTAGTGCATTATTTTTCATAATCAAACTTCCACATTCTTTTAATTTACTCGAAAAAGCATTTGAATTTATAAACTTTGCAAACTCAGTAATACAAGCATAAAACTTAATTTTATCAAGAAATTCAGTATCTGCATTACTTATTATCAAATAATATTTTTCTTTATATTCATATAAACTAATCGACTTAGCCATATTTTTTGCACAACTAAGTAAATTGCTATTATTTAAAAAAGCTAAAAAATTGCAATAATCATCAAACTGGTTAAAACAATAAACAGATTGAGAAGATGATGTTACACTTTTTCGCTTAACAGCAAATTTCTTCTTGTTTGTTTTTGCTTTTTCTTCAGAATCAATTTTAGTAATAGTAAAAATAAAGCTAGTATCAGCCATAGATAAAGCTTCAACCTTTAAATTAGAATCTTCTGGGTCAAACCCAGTTTCTTTTTTTGCCTCTTCTAACATATCAAGTAATATATGTTGAGATTCAATAGGGTTAGACATAAAAACATGAAAATCAATATCTTTTTCTACTAAATCTTGAATTGTCAAAGTAATTTGTATTTTATTATCGCTCAATTTCTCAAATTTCATTAAATGTCCTCCTAATATATCAATCTAATAATATTATACTACCAATGCTTTACAAATGGAACCAACAATTTATGGAAAATATAATATATATTATTATATATAGCACAAAATGGTTAATGTCAAATGTTTTTTATATGAAAATATTGTAAACTATCTTGAAAAAAACACTAAATGCATATATAATACAACCATATTGAAGAAAAAACAATACTACTAAGGAGGAAAACGAAAAATGGCAACAAGAGAAAAAAATATATGGATATTACTTCTATTTATATTATCAGGAATTGTAGTTGGGGGGTTATTAGGTAACTTAGCATCACATGTAGACTTTTTATCATGGCTTTCTTATGGTGAGGAATTTGGTTTTTCAAACCCAATAGAACTTGACTTAAATGTTGTAAAATTAACTTTTGGGCTTATGTTTAAAATAAACATAGCAAGTATAGTAGGTATTGTACTAGCAATATTTATATACAAAAAAGTTTAAAAATAGGGGAAATATACTTTTATTTTATAAAAATTTATTCAAAAATTATTTAATGGGGGCCTATATAGAAAGGATAAAAACATGTCAATAAAAATGAAACAGCTCCCAATTTCAGAAAGACCTTATGAAAAATTAGAAATGTACGGAGAAAGTGCATTATCAAATGCAGAGTTACTAGCGATAATTATAAAAAATGGTACAAAAGAAGAAACATCAGTTACTCTAGCACAAAAAATACTTTCACTTGGAAAAGAAAAAAGTTGTAAAGATGATTTAACATTTTTACATGAATTATCTTTAAAAGAATTAACGCAAATCAAGCGGTATTGGAAGAGTAAAAGCAATACAGCTAAAAGCTGTATGTGAGCTTGCAAAAAGAATTTCAAAGCCAATTGATAAATGCAAAATAAAAGTAAAAAGCCCAAAAGATGCAGCTGATATATTAATGGCTGAATTAAAACTAGAAAAACGAGAAATAGTGAAAGTAATAATTTTAAATTCCCAAAATGTTGTAATAAAAGTGCAAACTATATCATATGGAGCCACAAATTCGGCAATAATAGATCAAAAAGATATATTTAGTGAGGCTTTAAAAATGGGTGCACCTAAAATAATTGTAGTGCATAATCATCCAAGCGGAATATCAACGCCAAGTGAGCCAGACATAAAATTTACGCAAAAAATGGAGCAAGCTTCAAAAATAATAGGTATTCAGTTACTAGATCATATTGTAATTGGGTATAATGAATATACAAGTATAAAATCGTACTTATTAGAAAAGGAAAGGAAGAATTTAATATGAAATTATTAGGGTGGAATTCAAAAGACATTGGAGTAGACTTAGGAACAGCCAATATTATAATTACCATTAAAGGCAAAGGAATTGTGCTAAATGAACCATCTGTAGTTGCAATTGACAAAAATACAGCAGAAATAATAGCAACAGGAGCAGAAGCAAAAGAAATGCTAGGCAGAACTCCTGATGAAATATTAGCAATAAGACCTTTAAAAGATGGCGTAATTGCAGACTTTACAGCTACACAATTAATGCTTAAATCTATGATTCAAAAAGTTTGCCAAAGATATAATGCTGGTAGACCAAGAGTTGTAGTTGGAGTTCCATCAGGAATAACAGAAGTTGAAGAAAGAGCAGTAGAAGAATCTGTAATGCAGGCAGGAGCAAAAGAAGTTTATATAATTGAAGAACCAATGGCAGCAGCAATAGGTGCAAACCTAGAAGTTGCAGAACCAAATGGAAATATTGTTGTTGATATTGGTGGAGGAACAACAGAAGTTGCGGTTATTTCTTTAGGAGGAATTGTAATTAGCAATTCGCTTAGAATAGCTGGGGACGAGCTAAATGAAGACATTATCAATTATGTAAAAAGAGAAATGAACTTAGCAATTGGAGAAACAACAGCAGAACAAATAAAAATCACATTAGGATGTGCAAAACCACTACTAACAGAAGAAACAATGGAAATTAGAGGAAGGCATTTATCAACAGGGCTTCCAGAAGTACTGCATATAACATCAACACAAGTGCAAGAGGCAATGCATGATTCTATTGAAAAAATAATAGAAGTAATAAAACAAACACTAGAAAAAACACCGCCAGAACTTGCTTCAGACATTATGGAAAGAGGAATTGTATTAACAGGTGGGGGAGCACTTATAAGAAACTTTGACACATTACTTGCAGAAAGAACAGAAATGCCAGTATATGTGGCTGACCACCCATTAGAGTGCGTGGCAAAAGGAGCAGAAAAAACATTAGAAGACTTAGAAAAATTAAGAACAGTATTAAATAGTTCTAGAAGAAGATAAATTTATTTTTAAGGAGTAGTAATGTATAGAAATAAAAAAACAGGTATAATTGGTGTTATAATAACTGTAATTATTTTAATAGCTATTGTTGTGTTATCTAATACAGACTTAAATAAAGTTTCATTTGTAGAAAATATTTTTAGTAGTATTGTAATGCCAATTCAAAATGGACTTACTTACTTGAAAAATAAAATAGAAGGAAATGATAGCTTTTTTACAGATGTAAAAAACTTAGAAACTGAAAATGAAGAACTAAAAAAGAAAAACAGCGAATTAGAACAATCTTTAAGAGAACTTGAAATTATAAAATCTGAGAACGAAACTTTAAAAGAGTATGTAAATTTAAAAGATAAGTACTTAGAGTACAAAACATTACCTGCATACATTATAAACAAAAATATAAATAATTATGAGAAAACAATAGTTATAAATGTTGGAAGTAAAAATGGAATAAAACCTAAAATGACAGTAATTGCAGATAAAGGGTTAGTTGGTTATGTAGTGTCTACAACCGAAAATACATCAAAGGTTCAAACAATTATAGATAGTGCTACATCTGTAAGCAGTATTATTAGTACATCCAAAGAAGCAATTATAGTAAGTGGTACACTAGAAAACAACTATACATTAAAAGCTTCATACATTCCAACAGATGCTACATTATTAGAAAATGACAATGTGGAGACTTCTGGAATTGGAGGTATTTACCCAAAAGGTATACACATTGGAACAATTAAGCAAATTGTTAATACAAAAAACAATATTGACCGTTATGCATATATAGAAACAGCAGTTGATTTTTCAAAATTACAAACTGTACTAGTTATTACAAATGAATAAAAATAACTAAAAAAGAAAGGGATAATATGAAAAAAGCAATAGCAATAATAAGCCTAATAATTGCATTTTTTGTAATATATTTTTTACAAACCAACTTTTTTACATGGTTTACAATAAGTGGAATAATGCCAAACTTATTTGTAATATTTGTGCTATTTATAGGTCTATTTATTGGTAAAAAAATGGGTTTTGTATTTGGAATAATATTTGGCTTTGTTATTGACTTTTTATTAGGAAGATCAATTGGAATATCAGCATTTTTACTAGCAATAATAGGTTTAGCATCAGAATACTTAGAAAAAAGTTTTTCAAAAGATAGCAAACTTATGATAATGCTAACAGTAGCTGTAGGCACAATGCTTTTTGAAATAGGGTATTACATATTTAAAATAATAAAATGGAATGCAACATTTGAATTTCTACCATTTATAAAAATACTATTAATTGAAGTACTTTTTAATATTATTTTAACAATTATAATTTACCCATTAATACAAAATTTAGGAAACAAACTAGAAGAAATATTTAAACCTAAAAAAATGTTAACAAGATATTATTAAGGAGGAAAATAGTTGGAACAAACCAAAAATGTAAGGTACAATATAATAATTGTAATAATATATATAGTTGGAATTGTTTTATTAGCTCAGCTTTTTAACCTTCAAATAATACAAGGAAACACATATAGAGAAACGTCTAACACAAGGCTTTCAAGAGAATCAACAGTAAAAGCAGCAAGAGGAGATATAACAGACAGTTCTGGCAATAAATTAGTAACCACAGAAACTGGATTTAGCTTAGAATTATATAAAACAAAATTAGAAAATGATGTATTAAACAATGTTATATATAATTTAGTAGTATTATTAGAAAATAATAAAGACACATATAATGATAATTTACCAATAACTGTTGAGCCATATGCATTTACATTAAATGATGAAGAAACACAAAAAAAGTGGAAAAAAGAATATGGAATTGATGAAGATGCTACAGCAGAAGAGGTCTTTAATATTTTTAAGAAAAAATATAATATAAAAGAAGATGACGTGAAAAAAGCAAGAAAAATTATGACAGTTAGATACGAAATTTCACGTAATGGATATAGTAATATAAAACCTGCAACAATATCAAAAAACATTAGTTACTTAAGTGCAAACCAAATAAAAGAACAAAGTGCAATCTTTCCAGGAACATCAGTTGTAACTACACCAATAGTTAAATATCCTTACGGAAGCTTGGCTTCTCACATTTTAGGGTATGTTGGTTCAATATCATCAGAAGAATATAATGCAAATAAAGATAAATATGACATAAACGATATTATAGGAAAAACAGGAATTCAATACACTCTTGAAGAATATTTAAAAGGTGTGGATGGTGTTAGACAAGTTGATATGTCAGTTGATGGAACAATTACAGGCGAATATATTGCAGAAGAAGCGGAAGCTGGACATACTGTTGTATTAACAATAGATTCAAACTTGCAAAAAGTAACAGAACAAGCACTTGAAAAAAACATAAAAAAGATAGCAAATGGAGACTATGGTAAAAAATACAATGCAAAAGCAGGAGCAGCAATTGTAATGAATGTTAAAACAGGTGATATACTTGCATTAACAAGCTACCCAGACTATGAGCCAGAATTATTTATAACAGGAATAAGTCAAAAAAAATTAGAAGAATATAATAAAGGAAATAATTATTACAATAGGGCAATATCAGGAATATATGCACCTGGTTCTGTATTTAAAATGGTAGTCGCAACAGCAGCACTTGAAAACAATACAATAACAACAAGCACAACAATAAATGACACAGGTATTTACCCAAGAGGCCATAATCCAGCATGTTGGATATATACAAGTAGACATTATGGACACGGATACTTAAATGTAACAGATGCAATAAAAAAATCTTGCAATTACTTTTTCTATGAATTGGGCTATAGAATGGGTATAGACCCTGTAATACAATATGCAAAAGCATATGGGTTAGGAATAAAAACTGGAATAGAACTATCTGGAGAATCAAGTGGAATTGTTGATTTGAAAAAACAATGTGAAGAATCAACAGGAGTTCAATGGCAATTTGGAGATACTTTGTCAGCAGTTATAGGACAAAGCTATAACAGCTATACACCAATTCAAATAGCTAGATATACGTGTATGCTAGCAAATGGAGGAAAATCCGTAGATGTCAGCTTAATAAAATCAATATTAGATTCAGATGGAAATAAAGTTTCAAAAGAAGAATACGAAAAAAAGGTTAATGAAAAACTAGGAATTTCAAATATACCAGAAGTTGAAGACTTAAACATTAAAAAAGAAAACTTGGATGCTATATTAAAAGGCATGAAAGGTGTTACAAGCGAAAATGGCGGAACAGCATATTATGTTTTTTCAGACTTAGACATAGATATTGCTGGTAAAACAGGTTCAGCAGAAACTGGAATAAATGACCAAGTTAATGGCTGGTTTGCAGGTTTTGCGCCATATGATGACCCTGAAATTGCAGTTGTTGTTTTAATTGAAAATGCTGGCTCTGGTGGAAATGTAGGAGATACAGCTAAAAGCATAATTAAGGAATACTTTGGAATGAATGCAAAAAATGTAAATGAAGACCTTACTGCAATTCCTTCTACACAAGTTAATAATTAATTGAAAGGATTTTAAATAAATGAAAAAAGTAGAAAAAACTGTTGAAACTAACGAAGAAACAAATGAGCTTGGATTACATGGAATAAAGAAAAGCTTTAAAAAAGAAATAGCAACTTCAAACACAAAGTTTTATAAGGGTTCTATTAGATCTGGTCAAAAAATAGAGTTTGAAGGTAGTTTAGTTATTTTAGGAGATGTAAATGCAGGTGCAGAGGTATTAGCAGAAGAAAATGTAGTCGTTGTTGGCAACTTAAGGGGAATGGTACATGCAGGTGCAAAAGGAAATAAAGAGGCTATAATAGCAGCAGCCTCTATATGCTCAGCACAAATTCGTATTGCAGATATTGTAAAAGAAATAGAAAGAAATACTGATGACGAAGAACAAGAAGAGCCTAAAACTTACGCATATGTTGACGAAAATGGTGAAATAGTTTTAACTCAATAATAGCAATATAAGTGCAATAAACAAATATTGATCTTTAACATCTTCTTTATACAAAAAGAAAATAAGCACAATAAGCAAAAGGTCATCATTATATAATTTTAATCCAAATAAGTCAAAATAGCTTTCATCATCAGACCTATCTTGTTGATTTAAAAAATTATCTAAAAAACTAAAGCCATAAAAAGGTTTTTGACTATTATCATTTTTTTTATCTGAATTAACTTTAGAATTTTTATTATGTAATTCCTTTGATTTTTCAAGGGAATTTTTATTTTGCATATTATTAAAATTTGGCCTTGGTGTATAAGTATATGGTGACATAGGGTACCTTCTAAGGTAAGGAAAACTAAAAAAAGGGTAATTATATATCATTTTTCTTTTCACCACCTAAGGGATTTAAAATTTCAAATGCTTTTCCCATGCTAAATAATTTTATATATTGATCAACCTTATCTTTTCTACTTGGCTTTAAATATGGCTTTAAAGACTTTAACAAATTAGCTCTAGGGTCATTTTGAGTTTTATTCATATTATCAATAATTGTTTTCATTTTTAACATAGTATCCATATCAAAATTAGGTACAGAATTTTCTGAAGAGCTTTGTTCCGTAGAAGTTTTTGAAGACATGTCATTTGTATTTAAATTCATATTACCCATCATGTTTTTTATTGAATCAGGTATTTCGTTATTTTTTAACATTTCATTCATTTTTTGTAAAATTTCAGACATATCTTCACTCATAATACCCCTCCAATTTAATTAATATTATTGTTCTTTTTAATTTGATTTATAATGTTATCAGCTTCTTTAGAATTAAGCATTTTGCTAACTTTAGTAAGATTAGTTTCTAAATCCTTCTTATCCATTTTAGAAAGCATATTCATTAGTTGAGCCATGTCTACTTTATTATCCATATAATCACCTCAATACAATATATGTTTTTAAAACTATAATATTATATGTGCCAAGATTAAAAATGTGAATAAAACAAAAATGTAATATAAATTTAATATATTTTGTATTTATACAACTTCCGTAAGTAAAAAAGGCACGAACTTAGCCATTACCAATAGATTGTAGTTGAAAAAATATTAAAAAATGATAAAATAAGCCTATATAATTATAAATATAAGGAAAAATTACAAAAAAAGTAATTAAAAAACACATAAAAGCATTGAAAAATGCGAAAAAATATCGTATAATAAAATGTGATGTAATATGAAAAATAAAAAGGAGGAAGCTATGAACAAACTACTAAAAAAACTAATAGCTGTATTATTACTTATGTGCTTAGTAAGTGCAAACTTATCTACACTTGGATTTTATGGAATAACATATGCATTATCAGAAAGTGAAATTGCAAATCAAAACTCAAAAACTCAAGACTCAAACGTAGAATTCAATGCATACTTTGAAGGGGGAGTTCACGAAAAAACTGAAAAGATGGACTCTACTGCCAAATTATATCTTGATATTAAAGTAAATGGTACAGGGTATTTAGAAAAGGGAGTAATAAGCTTTCAAAATACAAACTTTGAAATTGACAAATCAATTAGTGATTCAAATATTCAAAGTATTGATATAAAAAACAATAAAATTTTATTAAACAAAATAAGTGGTGGTTCTAATGTAAAAATAGAAGTGCCAGTTAATATTTTAAAAGCAGATGAAGTACCAGTAGATAATTTCTCAAAAGAAACAAAAACTGTATTTACAGCTACATACATAAACAACAATGCAAAAGAAAAAAATGTTTCAAAAGAAATTATAAACAAACTTTCATGGGATGCTATAGTTGATGAAACAATTTTGACAGATGTTAAAGCTGAACTAACTAAATATATCACATTTAAATCTACAGAAAAATCAGTAGTTGTTTTACAAGCAAAAATAAACTCTGCAATAAAAGATAATAAATTACCAATAAAAGAAACACAACTTGATATACAAGTTCCAGAAATAAACAATATTAAACCAACAACTGTAAACGTAGTTGCAAGTCAAACAAAAGCAACAAATGGAGAAACAACAGGTTTAAACTTTGGAAAAGACAATTACTCATATGATGCTGAAACTGGAAAATTAACAATTGATGTTAAAAATTCAAGCAATAAAATGTACTGGGTAAAAAATGTTAGTGATGAATATTTAGCTACATTTATATTTGAAAGTAACGAAGTATACAATTACTTAATTGAAAATGAAGTTAATGCAGACCTAAAAATAAATGGAAACATAACAGTATATAGCAATCAAGAAAAAGCTATAAAAATACAAGAAGTTAATGCTAAATTAAATGCAACTGAAGCAAAAGGTGATTTGGTAGACTATTCTATTAATGCAGATTCTAGCATTGCTAAAGGTCAAATATATGCAAATTATAATGCAAAAAATAAAAAAGAAACAACATACAATATAAGCTATTCTGCAATGGTTAACTCAGTTGACTTAACAGACTCTTTAAAATTTGAGCAAAAAGTTGATCAATTTGCAACAGAAGAAGATTCACAAAGTGCAACAACAGTTGCTGGAAATAATTATGCATATAACAAAACTATAAAAGTTGCAAAAAATGTATTTGAAAAAATTCTTGGAGAAGAAGGATACATTGACATATTTGATTCAGAAAATAATAAAATAGGAACAATCAATAAAGAATCAACATTAGAAAATGAAGTATATGTATTAGATATTAGTGAAGCAAACAATAATAAAATGACAATGGTTACAAGTAAACCAATATCTGAAGGACAATTAACAATTGATTTAGAAAAAGCTATAAAAGAAAATATAGATTATACAAAACAACAAGTTCAAAAATTTAAAAAATTAGTAGTACAATTAAACAATACTGTTAAAGAAATATCTTTAACAGAACCAAAAACAGTTATTGATGTAGAAATAAGCAAACCAGATTTAACAACAGTAGTTGAAAATGAAAATGTTGAAATTAGAGCAATATTAGATACATCAGATATAAATAATGCTTTATATAACAATACAGCATTAAAGATTAAACTACCACCATATATATCAAGATTCAAACTAAACAGTTATGATATTTTGATGTCAAATGGACTAAAAATTAAAAGCGTAAAACCAGTAAATGAAAATGGTCAAGCAGTAGTTTATGTTGAGCTAGAAGGCGAACAAACAGAGTATACAATAGATGCAAAATATAAAGGTACAATAATTGTACTTAATACAAATATAACAGTAAAACCATTAACACCAAATAGTGAAAGCAAACTTACAATGGAATATTCAAATAGCAATACTATAGCTAAAAATGCAAAAGGTACAGTTGAAACTAATATTAACTTTACAGCACCACAAGGTATAGTTACTGCAAATGGAGTTTCAGACTATGCTAAAGGTAAAGAAGATATATTTGTTATATCAGATGAAAAAGCAACTGGAACAATAAGTGCATATTCAGAAAAAACAACAGCAACAATAAATCAAAAAATTGTTAATAACTATAGTAACAAAATCAAAAATATTGTTATATTAGGTAAATTACCTGTAAAAGGAAATAAAACAATAGACACAAATCAAGATTTATCTTCAACATTTAGTACAACATTAAATGGAAATGTTACATTAAATGAAATAGATAGTTCTTTATACACTGTTTATTATTCAACAAATGCAAATGCAACTAAAGATTTAAATAGTCAAGAAAATGGATGGAGTACAGAACCAACAAATAATGCACAAGCATATTTAATAGTATTAAATAATTATGAGTTAGAAGCTGGAAAATCACTAGAAGTTACATATAAAGTAGAAATTCCTGCAAATTTAACATATAACAATACTACAAGCCAAATGTATAAAATATATTATACAAACTCATCATCAATTGGTGAATTATCAGAGTCAAAAGAATCACCTATAGTTAAATTAACAACTGGTGAGGGGCCAAGCTTATCAATAGAATTAAAACCAACTGTTGAAACTATAAGAGAAGGCCAAATTGTTAAAATGAAGGCAGTAATTAAAAACACAGGAAGTTTAGCTGCAACAGATGCTAAAGCAAGAATACCATTACCTGAATATACAAAATTTATTAACTATATTTCAGGTACTGCATTTCAATTAGACGACGCAAAAACTAAGAATATTAATATAGGTACAATTGAACCAGGAGAATCTAAAGAAATTTCTTACTATATAAAAACAAGTAAAGTTTCTGACCTTTCAATAGTAGAAGGCGGAGAAAATGTACCAACATACCCTAAAACAATTACAAATAAATTATATGTATCTGTAAGTGGTGTAGAAGGTGAAGTACCATCTAATGAATGTGTAATGAACTTACAAGAAGGTAAAATTTCACTTAACATGGTTGGAGATGTTGGAGAAAACTACGTTATAAAAAATGGTACAAATATTAGATACCATATTAATCTAACTAATATATCTAAAAAAGGTGATTTACAAAATACAGTAGTTACAATACCACTAGCTAAAGGCTTTAAGTATAAAAGTGCAGTTATAAAAGAAAGTTGGTCAGCTAAAGAAGAAACAACAGAGGGAATAAGTTATGACCAAAATTCAAATACAGTAACAGCAAACTTAGGAACATTAAGTATATCTAAACTTATAGAACTTAATGTAGAAGTAGAAAAATTTGAAGGAAATATTTCAGTAATAGCAAAAGCAAAAGCAGATGGTGCAGAAGAATGTTTTTCTAATATTTCAGAATATGAAACAGAAATAGTAAAATTAATAATTTCAGATTTAACATCAACACCAAGATATGTTAAAGAAAATGAAGAAATTACATATAAATTTACAATTACTAATGGTGGAAAAACAACTGCAAGTAATATCGTAATAGAAGATGTTTTACCAGAAGGATTAAAATTAAAAAAGACTATATACAAATATGCAGGTAAAGAACAAACTGTTAATAGTAATGATGGTCAAAAAGTAAAAATATCAATTTTAGTTTTGAAATCTGGAGACACTGCAGAAATTACACTTATTGCAAAAGCAAACTTATTAGCAGATAAAGAAGACAAAACAGTAACAAATAAAATGAGTATTACAGCAAATGGATTTGATAAAGTTGAAACAAATTCTGTTACAAATACTATAGAATATGATGAAGATGCTCATAAACCAGGTCAACCAACAGACCCAAGTAATCCTAATAATCCAACAGACCCAAGCAATCCTAATAAAAAAACATATAAAATTACAGGTACAGCATGGATTGATAGTAACAAAAATGGTATGAGAGATGAAGATGAAGAATTCTTACAAAATATAAATGTATATTTATTCTATAAAAATACAAGTCAAATTGTAAAAGATAGCAGTACAAATACAGAAAAAATAACAAAAACAAATGATAAAGGAAAATATGAATTTACTAATTTATTACCAGGTGAATATTTTGTAATATTTGACTATGGTAATGGTAAATACAGTCTTACAGAATACAGAAAACCAGGAGTTAATGAAGATGTTAACTCAGATGCAATTGATTTTAATATAACATTAAATGGAATAAAAACAATTGTTGGTTTATCTGATGGAATAAAAATATCAGACAGCAATGTAAGAGATATTGACATAGGTGTATATGTTGCAGAAAAATTTGATTTGAAATTAGACAAGTATATAACAAAAATTACAAGAACAACACCTACATCAGGTACAGAAGTATTTAGTTATAATAATGAAAAAAATACTAAGATTGAGGTACTAAAACAAAACTTAGGTAAAAGCAGTGTAGTTATAGAATACAAAATAGTTGTTACAAACGAAGGTGGAGTAGCAGGCTATGCTAAAAAATTAGTTGACTATTTACCAAAAGGAGTAGTATTTAATACAGAACTAAATAAAGATTGGTATTTAGCTAAAGATGGAAATGTATATAACACAAGTTTAGAAAATACACTTATTAAACCAGGAGAATCTAAAGAAGTTACATTAGTTTTACTAAAACAAATAACTTCAGACAGTATAGGAATACTAAATAACAATGCAGAAATATATGAAAGCTATAATGAACAAGGCTTAAGTGATATTGATTCAGTAGCAGGAAACAAAAAAGAAGATGAAGACGATATGTCAAAAGCTGATATTGTACTAGGAATTGTAACAGGTGCTAAAATTGCAGGTTATACAGTTCTTGCATTATCAGTAGTAGCAATAATTGTATTTGGTATAATTGAAATTAAGAAAAGAGTTTTAACAAAAAAATAGAAGAAAGGAGGAAACCTATAAATGAAAAATAAGTATTTAAAAATATGCTTTATAGTACTAATGACAAGTTTAATAACTATTGGATTATTTTACTTTATGAAAAACAATGTACAAGCAGAAGGTAAAGAAGGAACAGTAACTGAAAAAGAAATAGCTAGTAAAGATTCACCTGTAAAAGATACTGATACAGGAACTTGGGAAGCATTACCAGAAGATCAAAACTCATTTACTAACCCAACGCTTGATGGTTTTGAAATATATTGTATACAACCTAATAGTTCTTTATTGTGGAATTATGATATTAGATATGATGAGAGATATAATGGAAGGTATAGCGCAAAAGAATATGAAGCACATGTACCAGGCGAAGGAATAAAACCATATATAAGTGCTCACTATCATGCAAGTAAAATAGGAAATGGATATCAGACACTACCTGTATATGAAGTTGAATCAAAAGGAAAATTATCACCTGCAGCAGCATATATAATGTCTGCAGATCCAATGGGAGAATGGACTGAAGAAAAGCAAAAAGCATTATGGAACTTAAGAAAAAATGGACTTGATGATGGATTAGTTATTGGTGATGGTATATCAAAATATGATGGTCCTTCAATATATGATGAAAATGCTGCAAAATATGCAGAATATTATGAAAAAATAATGCAAAATAGAGATGCAGGTAAACCAGCACTTGACCCAAAAAATAATACAGATACAAATGATGTATATATGAAAGTTGATACTGGCTCAGGAACATATACGGTCGGACCTGCAAATGTAAGTTATACAAAAGCAAGTTATGATGGAATTACATTTGGGGGAATTACAGAAATATATGTAATAGGTTATAACAAAGATGGAGAAATAGCACCTGGAAAAGAAAAAATTCCAATAAAAAGTTTTTCAACACCAGGAGGAGAAGAAAAAACACCAAGATATTTTACACCTACTCTTGATTCAAATGGAGATGGTACAGGTGAAGATACAGGATTATATATTGATAAAGGTGAACAAATATACCCAGAACCAGATGAAGACTTTGATATAACATTTGAAGATCCTAATAAAGATTTAGACCCTACAGATAAAGATTATGACAAAAAATATGTTACAAAAATTAAAGTTAAAATTACATTCCAATATATGCTTGCAGAAGGCGAATATGCAAAATTAAAAGGAACAAAATATACAGTACAATATACAGATAGTGATGGTGTAGCCGATCACGAATGCCCAGCAAGAGACGAGTATGGAAATCCTATATATGATGCAAATGGTGACTTTTTGATGGTTCCATGCGGACCTTGTCAAACAACTTGTTATTTGGCTGGCTTACCACAACAATACCAAATTTCTGTTAAAGCAGGCAGAAAATTGTATGAAGCAGAACTTGAATTTGAATGGGATAAAGGCTTATCAATGCAATTAGCAGGTTATGTATGGGTTGACGGAAGCCTAAATAACAAGGAAAGCACTCCATATAATGGTGTAAGCGGAGATGCAAATGATGTTGCATTACCAAATATTAAAGTTATATTATATACAGCTTCTGGAGACAAAGTTGCAGAGAAAACAACTGACTCAGAAGGAACATATATATTTAGTGGATTAAACTCTATGGCAAAATATTTTGTAGCATTTGAATATAATGGACAATTATATGTACCAACAACTTATAAAAAGCCAGAATATAATTCTGATGAATGGTTCAAAACATCAAAGGCAACAGAAAAAGATTCTGAAAGAACAGCTTTAAATGATAAGTTTGCTACAATTAATGCATATCCACAAAACTATAGTGGCGGAAAAGTTTATTCAATGAAACAACTTGTTGAAGCAGGAGTAATTGATAGTTTCTTTGAAGTACAGGATGGAATTATAACTGAAATTGATCAATTAAAGCAAGCTACAAGTAGCCCTGATAGTGAACAACAAAGCTTTATAAATGATTGTCAAATTAAGGCATATACAAAAGCAAGAGAGATAGAAGATATTGGAAGTTATGATTTATACCCTGTTTATGATAAATTTATTATAAACTCAAATGGAGATTTCGCTACAGGTTCAGAAGCAAGAAAAGCTTCACTTACACAAGGAGATTACACAACTGGTGGAAAAACATTTAATGCACTTTACCCAGGTCAATTCTTTATTGATTTAGGTTTAGTTAGAAGAAGAACTAATGACTTAGCATTAAGAAAAGACGTTTATAGAGCAGTTACAAAAATAAATGGAAAAACAGAAATGTATAAATATAGTGGCAGACCAGATGATGATGCTGATTTCTGGGATATAAGTGTAAGATTAAAAGATAGTGATTACTATGGAGATGCTAAGAGTGAGAATAGCATTTATAACAGAGAAATATTTGAATCTGATTATAATTACCAACCAACAGCAGATCACCCAGGTGCAGCACTTCAAATATATGTTACATATAAGATTACTCTTAGAAATCAATCACAAAGTATATTAAATACAATTAATGATGTAGCAGATTATTTTGATAAGGAATATGACTACAAAGAAAATTTATCTTGGGTAACTTATGATGATAATGGATTTGATGATAACAGCTATTTTAAAGCAATGCATGCAGAAGATATTAAACAAATAAAAAATGCAAAAAATGTAGATAGTACTGTAGAGGGAAATGTCGTTCATGTCCATGGATTAAAAGATAAAAAATTAGCAACAGGTGAAAAAGCATATATTTATTTAACATTTGAGGTTAAAAAAGAAGGAAATAAATTAATTTTAGATAATAGCCCTGAAGAAGCTAAATATAATGTTGCAGAAATTGATAGTCATACATCATTCTACTCAGACAATACATCATTACCAAATGGAGTTACAAAAGGTTCAGGTGATCATGCTGGATTGATTGATATTGATTCAGTACCTGGAAATGTTGATAAAGCTAACTTAACAGATCAAACAAAATATGAAGATGATACAGATAGAGCTAAGGGCTTAAGAGTAAAATTCTATGATAATGCAACAAGAAAAATAAATGGTGTTGTTTGGGATGACTCAAGAAATGAAACTGTTGGAACAGCTATAATCGGTAACGGAATTAGAGATGAAAGCAATGGAATTTCAGGCATAAAAGTAGAGTTAGTTGAAAAACTAGCAAATGGTAAAGATTATGTTTGGAAAACAATGACAACAGGTGGAAGTGGAGATTATTTATTCCAAGATTATATACCAGGTGACTATATTGTAAGGTTTACATATGGTGGAGAATATAATCCAAAATATAATGGACAAGATTATAAATCAACAACATATCAAAAGAATATAACTCAAAAAGATAGAACAAATTTTGAAAATGCTCCACAAGAAATACTTGACTTATTACAAAGTATGGGCCAAAAATTCTATAAAGGTTATACAGATGTTGAAAATCAAAATGAATCAGGAACATATGGATATAGCATAATTGAATCTGAAAAAGCTTTAGCATCTGATGCAAAAGATATTTGGTCTAGAAGAGCTGCAGTAAATGATTATAGTAGTAACAGCAACAAAGGAGTAACAAATGGATTAGCACAAACATTAGCAACAGCTAGTATTGCAAACCCAAATACTCAAATGGTGGCAGAAACTGGCGTAATCACAGTCGAAGTAGAATATAACAGAATAGTTACAGAAAAAGAAGGAAATGATTATCACATTAAAGATGTTGACTTAGGATTAACAGAAAGACCAAAAGCACAATTAGAATTAGACAAACATGTTGCAAAAGTAAAAGTTACATTAGCAAATGGAAGTACATTATATGATGCAGTTAGTGCTATACCAAACTTATCATGGACAAGTGGCCAGGATTACGATTTAATAAAGGATGGTAAATATCGTGACAATAGTGAATATAAATATACTGTTGGACAAAGTGAGGTTGATAGATTAGTTGGTTCAATATATAATGGAGGCAAAAATGGACTAATTCAAGCAATCGTTGATTCTGAGTTAATGCATGGAGCAACAATTAGAATTGAGTATACTGTAACAGTAAAAAATGCTGGTGAAACAGATTACACAGGTAAGAAATTTTACTATTTAGGATCTCAAGATGGAGCTGTTGTAACAACATCAGCAGACAAAGTAGTAGACTATATAAGCAATAACATGCAATTTAGAACAGATGACAATTCTAGCGGAACATGGAGTATTATACCTAAAGAGAGCTTAGTTATAGACAATGCTATAAAGAATGGAATTAATAATATTACAATTGTTGAATCATCAGGTAAAGAATTAAGTAAAAAATTATTACCAAAAGAAACAACAAGTGCAACATTAATATTAACACAAACTATTACAGCTCAAAATACAACAGATGATATGACATATGATAATATTGCAGAAATTACACAATATTCTAATACAGTAGGTAGAAGAATGGCTTACTCAGTTGTAGGTAACCAAGACCCAGCAACTACACCAACTGAAGTTGATTCAGCTGGAGCAGAAAAGGTAATTATATTACCACCATTTGGACATACTTACATGTACATAGGAATAACAATTGCAGCACTTGCAATAATCGTAATTGGTATAATTATAATTAAGAAAAAGGTTCTTAAAAAGTAATTTATAGCTAACAGCTAAAACAATAAAATGAAAGTAGATACAAAAAATCTACTTTCATTTTTTGTACTTTATATTTTGTGTTTAACATATTGAAAAACCAGTAAAAATAATGTAAAATATAAAACATAAAAAAGAAAAATATAATAAAAACACTAAAGATGGCAAAAAAGATAGAAAACTTTTTTAAATTTCATACTAAAAACGACAAACATTTTAAACAGCTTGTACTAAAATATATGAAATTAAAAAAGTAGGGGTGATAAAAAGGTGTTTAATAATATAGAAGAAAATAATACACAAAATAATAATAAAGAATCTGTTAAACAAATATTAACAAATCTTTTTAGTGTGCAAAATATAGTTATTTATATAGTATCATTTATGATTTCAATGGTAGGTTTTAATAGTCAAAATCTTATGCTTACTATAAGCCCATTTGCTATAAGCTTTTTAGCTGCAATGCTAAGTAGCCGTATGCCTATTGGAATTAGCTATATACTAACATTATTAGGCACATTTATTTCATTTGGAACAAACAGTTTACTTACATATTTTTTAACAACTTTGGTATTTTTTGTTTTAGTGTTAATAAAAAGACCATCAGAACAAGATGATGTAAATGAACAAGTAAAAATGGGACCACATCTATTTTTGGCAGTTTTATTAGTCCAAGTAGTTCCAATGTTTTTTACAAATTTTTATGTTTATGATTTACTAACAAGTATAATGCTTAGTATATCAAGTTATGTATTTTATAAAATATTTACAAATTCAATACCTATGATAAAACAAATAGGTGTAAAAAAAGCATTTTCAATAGAAGAGGTTATTGGAACAAGCTTAATGTTAGCAATCACTTTTTGTGCTTTTAAAGGCTTAAAAATATTTGGGTATAGTGTACAAAATATTTTAAGTATTTTATTAGTTCTAATACTCGGCTGGAAAAATGGAATGCTAGTTGGTGCAACAAGCGGAATAACTATAGGAACTGTACTTGGAATAATATCAGAAAATGAGCCAATAATGGTGGCATCTTATGCTATATCCGGCTTAGTGGCAGGCGTGTTTTATAAATTAGGTAAAATTGGGGTTGTAATAGGTTTTATAATAGGAAATATAACATTAACTTATGTAGCCAATGGAAATACATCATCAATTATATTAATACAAGAAATTTTGATAGCTTCATTAGGTTTGCTTGCAGTTCCAAAAAGATTCAAAATTGATATAGAAGATTTATATGGCAAAGATAAATTATTACCAGAAACAACAACAAGAGCATTAACTGGAAACCAAGAAACTATAACTAAATTAAATAGTATGTCAGAAACAATAGCAGATTTAGCAAAAAGCTATGAAGAAGCTGCTAGCGCTGTATTAGAAGAAAAAGATGTTAAAGAACAAGAGTTATCAAATGAGCAAATATTTAAAGAAGAACTAGATGTTAATATATCTGAAATGGAAAATAATTTGCTATATGATGACATATCTCAAAATAATTGCGCAATTGTGGATGAGATTTTTAAACATTTATTATTAAATGACATAATTACAGAAAAAGAACTTGTAAATATTTTTGAAAAACACAATTTATATATAGTTGGTTTCAACAAAAGTGGAACACAAACTGAAAATGATGTTTCTGAAATGATAAAAGCAATAAATTCTGCATATAGAGTAAGTAGAATGAACTTTATATGGAAAATGAAAATGCAAGAAAACAAAAAGAATGTGTCTTCACAACTAGAAGGGGTTTCAGAAGCTATATCAAAAATGGCAGAAGAAATAAAACAAGAAGAACAATTACCTTTTGAAAATCAACAAAAAGAAATATTAAATTTATTAAAACAAAAAGGAATTGAAGTAAATAATATAAAAATAAAGCAAAATAATTCAGGTAGATATTTTGTAGAGGCATTTGTTCCACTATGTGATGATATTGAAGGAAAAAAGTGTAATATTAAAAAAATATCTAAAATTTTAGAAAAAGTATTACAAACTAAATTTGTAATTCAATCACAAAATTGTGGTTTAAGAGAAGAAATGAACAGTTGTGTATTTACATATTATTCAGAGGATAATTTTAAATTACAAGTAGGTGTTGCTACAGCAACAAAAGAAGGCTCAAAAGTTTCAGGAGACAGTCATATAGAAACAAAACTAGATGATGGAAAATATTTATTAGCAATTAGTGATGGAATGGGATCTGGTGAAGAAGCAAATCAAAGTAGTAAAATTGCAATTAATATGCTAGCAAAATTATTGAAAGCAGGATTTGATAAAGAGACATCTTTAAAATTAATTAATTCAAGTTTAATTGCAAATACAAAAGAAGACATGTATACAACATTTGATTTGCAAATATTAGATTTATTTGCTGGAAATATGGAGTTTATAAAAAATGGGGCTTGTCCAACCTTTGTTAAAAGAAACAAAGAGGTACAATTATTAAAATCACATACACTTCCAACAGGAATCATAGAAAAAAATGATTTAGTGGTATATGACTATGATTTGGAAGATGGAGACATTTTAGTAATGTGCAGTGATGGAATTATTGACTCAAATGTTGAGTACATAAATAAAGAATTATGGGTAAAATATTTGCTAGAAGATATAAATTCAGATGATGCACAACAAATTGCAAATATGATATTAAATGAAGCAATTGATAATGAATTTGGAATAAAAAAAGACGATATGACAGTTATAGTTGCTAAAATTAATAAAAAGTGTTAAAAATATTGTAATTTTATGTATAAATATGATATAGTATAGCTATAAAATTGGCTATATTATATCATTTTTTTAGCTATAGCCTTAAGGAGGACGTGGAAAATATGTCAAATAGAGGAAAAAGATATACTTCACAAAAACCAAAGCTAAACATAAAAAAAGTAATTGCTGTGCTTTTTGTTTTTGCAGTTATTATAATGGCAATTACAGGGGTAGTTAAATTAATTAAAGGAGATACAAAAGCAGAAGAAAAAACTGTTCCAAATCGCTATTTTGCAGTATATACAAATACAAAGTGGGGAGTTATAAACTCAAAAGGCGAAACAGTTATAAAACCAGAATATACTGAAGCAATTATCATTCCAGATAATAGCAAAGATTTATTTATATGTACTTATGATGTTGATTATACAAATAATACATATAAAACTAAAGTTATAAATTCTAAAAATGAAGAAGTTATACAAGGCTATGATTCAGTTACTGCTTTAGAAAACTTTGATAACGAAAACAATATGTGGTATGAAAATGATGTATTATTAGCATCAAAAGACGGCAAATATGGATTAGTAGATTTTAAAGGCAAAGAGTTATTAAAATGTGAATATGATGAAATTACAACTTTAAAAGGTGTTAAAAGTAGTTTAGTAACTAAAAAAGATAATAAACTTGGCTTAGTAGACAATATTGGGGCAACTATTTTAGAAAACGAATATACTAAAATTGTGCCAGTTTCAGATAAATATGAAAATGGCTATATAGTAACAGATAACAATAAAAAAGTTGGAGTTATAAATAGAGACAAATCTACTGTAATTGAAATTAAATATCAAGATGTAAAACCACTATATGCAAATGGAAATTATGTTGTAAAAGAAAGTGGTAAATGGCAAATTACTAATTCAAATGGTGATGTGTATTTAAAAGATAAATTTGATGATGTGGTTTCTATAAATGGTGACAATGTTATTGTAAAAAATAATAACAAATATGGAATTATGACATTAAATGGAGACACAAAAATAAGTGCTAAATATCAAAATATGAGTTATTTATTTGACAATGAATATATAGTTGAGTTAGATAACAAATATGGAGTTATAAACATTGATGGAGAAGAATTAATAAAACCAACATATGAATCTTTAGTTTATAGGGCAGATGCAGGTTTCTTAGAAGGAACAAAAAGTGGTGAAATTAATTCAGACTTTATAGATAGCAACTTAGAGGTAAAACTTTCAGGAATATTGTCAGAAATTAATACAACTAATGGCTATATGAGAATTAGAGTTGGTGATGATTACAAATATTACAATTTAAAATTTGAAGAAAAAACCAACAAAGATGTTTTAACAACAAATACTTTATTCTTAGCTAAAAAAGACGGAAAATACGGCTTTGTAAATAAACAAGGAATAGTTATTGTTGACTATATTTATGATGATGCAAGAGAACAAAATGAATATGGATTTGCTAGTGTTAAAAAGAACGGAATGTGGGGTTGCATAAATTACAAAGGCAAACAAGTAATGGCACCAGCATATCAATTAGAAAATAACTCTTTAATTGAATTTATTGGTAAATGGCATATAGGTGAAGATTTAAACCTAAATTATTATACAGATATATAAGGAGAAAAAATGGAACTAAAGACAAAGTATCAATATACATATTTTATATACCCATATTTAATTGAAGAAAAAAATTATCAAGACTACTTATATAAACTGTTAAAAAACAGTCAGTGTAAGTTAAAGTTGTTTGATAATAAAAAGGATATACAGATTGATTCATATTTTTTACCAGAAGTAAAAAGCAAAATGTTTTGGTCTTTAGACTTAGAACAAGAAGCGTTAAGAAGCTATGAAACAATGGATCTAAAAATGAAATCAGCAGTTCTTAGTAAAAAATATTGCAATGTTTTTGATTATGTATTAGAGCAAGATATACCTGGTAAAGTTGATGAAAAAAATGGAATTTTCTTTGATATAAATAAGGTTGAAATAGTGTGTTTTGATTCTGGAATTTGTTTTTTACTTATCAAAACAGTGCTAGAAAATGATGCAAATTTTTCTGATGTTCTAAATTTTAATTATAAATTTAGAGAAATTGCTTCAAACATAGGGCATAGCAAAGAATATGAAAGTATAAAAATACAAACAAATAAATTAGAAAACATGCAAAAGTTTTCTGAATTATTAACTAAATTAACGGGTAAAAATATTACTGCAAAAAAAATAAATATAGATACAGACAGATTGATAACATATTCATATACATGTTTAAATCAAGATGCATGGAATGAAAATACTGATCTTTTAAATTTAGAAAAAGAATTTGAAAAATATCGTATGATAAAGCCAGCAAATGAACAAATAAATGATATTACTTATCAACATGAAAATGTTTATAAAGAAAAATATGCATATTATGGATTTTCGAATAATGCCACTGTACTGCTTACTACAGATATAAATATGCAAAATTATACAACAATGTTATACGAATATGAAAATTCGCAATTATATCATTATATTTATTATTTACATCAAAAAATATATTTAAATAAGCTAAACTATGATATGAAACAAGCTAGAAATTTTGAAAATATTAAATTAAAATTTATAGATTATGCTAAAAAAGATTTTATTTATGAAATAACTAATAACACAAAAGGAATTATTTTAGATAAGTATTATAGAAAAGAACAAGCTGTTGATGAACTTTTTGCGAGAATAAAGGTAAAGTATGATTTATTATACAAAGAATATGAAATAAATAAAACCAATAAACATCATGAATGGATTGCAGTTATTATAGGCATTATAATTGTTATAAACTTGATTAAACTATGGATCTCATTAAAATAGAGGAGAAATTATGCAGATAAAAACAGGCGTTGATATAATAGAAGTTGATAGAGTGCAAGAAGCTATTGAAAATCAAGGAGAAAAATTTTTAGAGAAAGTATATACAAAAAATGAAATTGAGTATTGCAGTAACAGTGGAAAAATGACATATCAGCATTATGCTGCTAGGTTTGCAGCAAAAGAGGCAATATTTAAGGCAATTTCAGAGCTTATACCTAAAAATGAAGATGATATTTTAAATAAAATAGAAATTACTAATGAACAAGATGGTAAACCATATGCAAATATTGACAGGCTAAATATAGATAATATAGAATCTATGGATTTAAGCTTATCTCATATAAAAAATTATGCAATAGCATCTTTTGTTATATTATTTAAATAAGGGGGAAATATGCAAATATTTGATTCTCATGCACATTATAATGATGAAAAATTTGAACTTGACAGAGAAGAAACTTTAAAAAAAGTATGCGAGGCTGGGGTTAAAAAGCTAGTGTGTGCTGGGTATAATATAGAATCTTCAAAACAAGCGATAAAAATAGCAAATGAACATGATTATATATATGCAACTGCAGGAATTTCACCAAATGATATTCCAACTTTTGAAAATGAAAATAATGATGTAAAACAATTCTTTTTTGAAGATGTACTAAATGAACAATTAAAAGAATTAACTAAAATTGCACAAAATAAAAAAGTAGTTGCAATAGGTGAAATAGGGCTGGATTATTATTGGAATAAAGAAAATAAAGCTGAGCAAAAATCAGCATTTATAAAACAAATAAAAATAGCAAATGAGCTTGATTTGCCAATAGTAATACACACAAGAGAAGCGGTAGCAGATACACTTGATATATTGAAAAATGAAATTAGTGTAAAAAATAAAGGTGTATTTCACTGTTGCCCATTGAATGTAGAACTAATTAAAGAAGCTTTAAAATTAGGTTTTTATATTTCTTTTGCTGGACCAATAACATTT
>CAKPKQ010000017.1 GCA_934167305.1 uncultured Clostridia bacterium
ACAAATTTATGAAAGTGTATTATAAATATAAATGTTCACGGAACAAAAAATAAAAAATTTAGGAGGCAAAAATGGAAGTTTTAAAAATCTCATCAAAATCAAATCCAAACTCAGTTGCAGGAGCAATAGCAGGTTTGGTGAAAGAATCAAACAAAGCAGAAATGCAAGCAATTGGAGCAGGAGCATTAAATCAAGCAGTAAAGGCTGTAGCAATAGCAAGAGGCTTTGTAGCACCAGCAGGAGTGGATTTGGTATGTATACCAGCATTTGCAGAGGTAGAAGTTGAAGGGGAGGACAGAACAGGAATTAAGCTAATTGTTGAATCAAGAAAATAAGGTATTTTTAATTTAATTTTATATAGGGGCACAGAGATATATTAAATATATTTTTGTGCTTTTTGTTTTTTATTATTGAAAAAATAGCTGATATATTATAAAATGAGTAAGCAAAAAGGAGAGGTTATAATGAAGCTAAAGCCATTTAGAATTCTAATTGTTATATTTATATTATTAATAATAATTAGTGCTGTATATTTAATAACCAAAAAAGAACCAATCAACAATGAAGAAAGCAAAGAAATATCATATAAAACGATTGACATGGTTACGAATTTACGAATGGGAATTTCAAACTTTGATAGCATTCATCCATATATAACAAATAATCAAGAGGTTATTTATATAGATCAACTTATATTTGAACCATTACTTAGCATAACCGAAGATTATAAAATAGACACATGCTTAGCAAAAGAATGGTCAAAAGTTGATGAAAAGGCATATATAATAAAATTAAAAGAAGGTGTAAAATGGCAAGATAACAGCAGTTTTACATCAGAAGATGTAAAATTTTCAATAGATAGGTTAAAGAAACAGACAGAATCAGTTTTTTATGCAAATGTAAAAAATATAAAAAGTGTTGAAATAGTAGACGAGTATACAATAAGAATTGAATTAAATGACAATGAAGCTTTTTTTGAGTATAATTTAATATTTCCTATAATTTCTTATAAACAATATAAAAATAAAAAATTTAATTCTACATCAATACCAATAGGTACAGGCAAATATAAGATTTCTAAGATGGATAATGACAAAATTGAACTTAGCAAAAATAATGAATGGAGAGATATTGATATTGAAAATTCTAATATAAAAACAATATCTATAAACTTATATGATGGCAGAGGAAAAGAATACAATTCGTTTAAATTAGGAAGCATAGATATAATTTATACTAGTAGTGATGAGGCAGAAGAATATATTGGTAGTATAGGATATGGAAAGAAAGTTTATGAAAGTAGAGAGTATGATTATTTAGCACTAAATTGTGAAAATATGATTTTACAATATAAAGAAGTAAGACAGGCTATAAACATGGTGATTGATAAAGAAAAAATAGCAGGCTCTACATTGGAAAATAAGGTTACAGTTGCAAAATATCCTTTATTGAATAATTATTATTTATTAAAAGATATTTCTAAAGAAAACAAAATTAATACAGCAAAAGCAAAAGAATTATTGGAAAGTTCGGGCTGGAAGTATGAATATGGAATATGGCAAAAAGAAATAGAAGGAGTAACTAAAACAATAAATATAGACCTAGTTGTAAGCCAAGAAAACAGCAAAAGAGTAAAAGTAGCAACAGAAATAAAAAAAGAGTTAGAAGAGTTTGGAATAAAAATCAATATAAAAGAGGTATCTATTGCACAATATAATGCATACTTAAATGATAAAAACTATGAAATGATTTTAACTGGGATGTATATGCCAATATCTCCAGATTTAGGATATATGTTTGGAGAAAATAATTTATCAAATTATAAAAATGATCAAGTGATTTCAGTAATAAATGAAATAAAAAGTATAACAGATGAAACAAGTTTAAAGGAAAGGTATATAAAAATATTTGAAATATATGATGATGATGTACCTTATATAGGACTATATTACAATCATAATATGATTGCATATTCAACAGATTTTATGGGAGATGTTAAGCCAAATTGTTATAGTATTTTTTATAATTTTTCTAATTGGTATAGACAATAATACTAAAAATATATAACAAAAATATAAAAATTACTTGACAAATAAAAATAATAATATATAATAAACACAAACAAACGTTTACAACAATTTAGGAGGAAAAAATAATGGGTAAAGATAATTCAGAAAAAATGAGGGCACTAGAAGCAGCACTAGGACAAATTGAAAAACAATTTGGAAAAGGATCTGTTATGAAACTAGGTGATTATACAGCAATGAATGTTGAAGCTATACCAACAGGAGCATTAAGCTTAGACATTGCATTGGGAATTGGAGGAATTCCAAGAGGAAGAATTATAGAAGTGTTTGGACCAGAATCTTCAGGAAAAACTACACTTGCATTACACTTAATTGCTGAAGCACAAAAAATGGGCGGAGAAGCAGCATTTATTGACGCAGAACATGCACTAGATCCTGTTTATGCAAAACATTTAGGTGTAAATATAGATGAACTTATAGTTTCTCAACCAGACACAGGTGAACAAGCACTAGAAATTGCAGAAGCTCTAGTAAGAAGTGGAGCATTAGACATTATAGTAGTTGACTCAGTTGCTGCATTAGTACCAAAGGCCGAAATTGATGGAGATATGGGAGATTCACATGTTGGATTACAAGCAAGACTTATGTCACAAGCTTTAAGAAAGTTGGCAGGGGTTATAAATAAATCTAAATGTGTAATTGTGTTTATAAATCAATTAAGAGAAAAAGTTGGAGTTATGTTTGGAAATCCAGAAACAACTCCTGGTGGTAGAGCACTAAAATTCTATGCTTCAGTAAGATTAGATATTAGAAGAGTAGAAAGCTTAAAACAAGATGGAGAGGTTATTGGTAACCGTACAAGAGTAAAGGTAGTTAAAAACAAAGTCGCTCCACCATTTAGAGAAGCTGAATTTGATATTATCTATGGAAAAGGTATTTCAAAGGAAGGTAATATATTAGATGCAGCGGTTAACTTAGATATAGTAGAAAAAAGTGGTTCTTGGTTCAGCTACAATGGAGATAGAATTGGACAAGGAAGAGAAAATGTTAAAGATTATTTGGCTAAAAATCCAAAAATAGCAGAAGAAATAGAAAATAAAATAAGAGCTAACTATGAAAAAGCATTTGAAAAAAGTTTAGGAGAAGAAGAAAATGATCCTGAACAGGAAACAGAACCATCAGATGATGAAGAATAATAGGTGAAATCATTGTACGATAATATAGAAGAATTTGATAAATTAAAAACAAAAATATTAAAGTATATAATGTATAAGAAGAGAACAGAAAAAGAAATAATTCAGAAGTTCTCTTCTTCTGCTGACAAAAATATGTTAGAAGATGTTATTGAACATTTGAAAGAAATAGGTTATATAGATGATGAAAATTATATAGAAAGAGCAGTTAATGAATTTATGGCAATTAATACATTATCAATAAGAGAAATGCAAAACAAATTGTATGCAAAAGGAATTAGTAGTGGTATAATAGATACATATTTTGATAAACATGAAGATGAAATAAAAGAATATGAACTAAAATGTGCACAAAAAATTATATTAAAAAAGCAAACTCAAATGGAAAAAGAAGAAATCGAGCAGTTTTTATATAGAAAAGGTTACTCATCAGAAACTACTAGAGAAGCATTTGAAACAATGGAATAAGGTGAAATTATGCAAAATGTACTAACATTAGAAACAAATAAATATAAAGTAAAAGTGGAAAATTTTGAAGGCCCACTAGATTTGCTATGCCATTTAATTGATAAAAATAAAATGGATATATGTGATATAAAAATTAGTGAGATTACAGACCAATACATAGCGTATTTAAATGCTATGGAAGAGCTAAATTTAGAAATTGCAAGTGAATTTTTAATAATGGCTTCTACATTATTATATTTAAAATCAAAATCCCTTCTTCCAAATGAAGTAGAAGACGAAAAGGAATTAACAGAAGAAGAGCTATTAAGAAGAATTATAGAGTATAAAAAATATAAAGAAATTACTCAAAAACTAAAAGAATGTGCAGAAAATAATTCGAAGAAAATATTTAAAAATCCAGAGATAATAGAGCTTCCAAAGCAAAAATTAGATGCAATATACCAAAAAGAAACCATCTCACAAATGTATAAAAATATAATTGATAGAAATGCACAAAAATTAAATCAAAATGCTAAAAATATAGAAAAGATTGCAATTACAGATACATATACAGTTGAAAGCAAAGTGAAAGTAATGTTTAAAGAGCTTATTAGAAAAAATAAGTTTATATTTAATAAATTATTTTCGTTGAAGCAATGTAATAAACAAGAAGTAATGACCGCTTTTACAGGACTTTTAGAGCTATCAAGAAGAAGCAAAGTAATTACGAATCAAACAGAACTATTTGGTGACATTACAGTAGAAAAAGCTAAAAAATCTGTTTAAAAATAATAAAAATGGAAAAACTAATATCAAATAACTTCAAAGAGGAGGTTATCATGGTATTAGTTTTATTTTTTCTTGGGATATTAGTGCTACTAATATCAGTAATAATTTTGATAATAGTATCAACACTACATATACAAATAAAAAATTTAAGTGTATCAAATATGAAACCTAAAAATAAAGCTAAGTATGCAATAATAATTTCTTTATACTTGGGCAATAAGATCAAATGGATATGGTTTAATCTAAATGATAAAAGAATGAAAAAAATGTATTCAAAAATACAATTAGAAAAACTGGATTTTCAAAAATTAAAAAAAGATTTTAAAATGAAAGATTTAAAACAATTACCAAAATTAAAACCAAAAATATCATATTTAAATTTAGATGCAAATTTAGGTGTAATAGACCCAACAGCAACATCTTTTTTAGTTGCAATTATTGCAACAATAATATCATTGTTATTACCATATTTGGCAACAGATTTAAAAGAAAAAAACTACATTTATAATATAAAACCACTTTATTATAATCAAAATTTATACAAAGTTAATGTAGACTGTATAATTGAAATAAAAATGGTACATATTATCAATGTAATATATTATATTCTTATAAAGAAAGGAAGAAAGAAAAATGACCAATCAACAACATCCAATAGAAAACCTTATGCTTACAGCTATGAATAGTATTAAAGATATGGTAGATGTAAATACAATCATAGGTGAACCAATAGAAACTAACAATAATACAATAATTATTCCAATTTCTAAAGTTGGGTTTGGGTTTGCAGCAGGTGGAAGTGAATTTAAAGGTGAAACAATTGATGAGTATACTAAAAGAGAAAAAGAAGAAGCAATACAATACAGACTACCTTTTGGAGGTGGAAGTGGAGCTGGAGTTTCAATTGCACCAGTTGCATTTCTGGTAGTACAACAAAATAATGTAAAATTACTTCCAGTTGAGCATTGTTCTGCAATAGATAGACTATTAGATTATGTACCAGATTTAATGGAAAAAGCAAATTGTGTATTAAACAAAAATATGCAAAACAAGAAAGAAGAATTGAAGAATCAAGAAAAAATAAAAAAACAGGTAAAAGAAATATTAGAAAAAGAAGAACCAAATGTACAACCAAGCAGTAATACAAGTCAAGCAAAAGCAAGACCAAAATACACAAAAGTGCCAAGGCCGGAGCAAATAGAATATGACTACGAATATGATGAAACAGATGGATCAGATGAATAATTAAAAAATAAGCTTCTGCAGTTTAAAATGCAGAAGCTTATTAGTTAATCAGGTAAACATGAGTCAATGAAATTTACCTTTCTACTATAATCTTTAGTGTCTAAATTACTTTTGTAAACTTCACTACGATTTCTTTGAAGAAAATTTACTAAATCATATAAATTACACCAAATTTGATTTGGCCCTTCTTTTTGAACTTCATTAAAAATTAATTGAATGCCAAAATGAAGATGAGGAACATTTATATTATTTACATTTTCTTTTGTGCTATATCCGGTCATTCCGAGGTAGCCAATAACATCACCAGCTTGAACAATTTGACCTTCTTTAATATTTTCAGCATATGGATGATTCTTTCTTAGATGTGCATAATAGTAATAACGTTTTTGATCAAAACTACGAATGCCAACTCTCCAACCACCATACTGATTCCAACCGACAGCCTCAATAATTCCTGATTCGACTGCAATAACTGGAGTTCCAATACTTCCCATTAAGTCATTTCCAAAATGAACACGTTTATATCCATAAGATCTAGAAGCACCAAAATCGTCATAATGGCTAAAACTGTAGTTCTTAGCAATTGGGCAAAATACTTTTAAACCATATTTCTCTTCAAACCTTTTTTCATCTGAATTAGAATTTTTTACTTCAATTTGATAATCTCCTATAAATTCATGTAATGTAGAATCATAACCCTCAAAATAATAATTATATAGTTTCATTTTTTTAGTAAGTTCATCAATAGTTTTACCAGATTTTAATTCTGCAACTAACTTATCTAAATCAGCTTGCTTAAATTTTGAAAAGTCATTTCCGTATTTACAGGCTAAGTAAGATATAAGCTCAATCCAATTATATTTTACTGTTTCATTTTTTTTGTGGGAATTAATATCTAATTTTGAAGTTTTATCTAATACTTCATAATTTACATTGAATTCAAACCATTTAATATAATCCTTTTTCTTTTCAGTTTCAGAATTTTCAGGATTATAAATATATTTTTCGGTCTGTCCACTTACAGGCAAAGTGGGAGTGGAGAGCACCAAGTAACAAACAAATAATATTATTGAAAGTGCCAATAAACTAATTATAATCCATAAAACACTTTTATTTATTTTAACACTTTTAATTATCACTAAAATTCACCAATATAAATTTATGATGAAAACAGAAAAATATGATTGCGTTGAAGTAGAAAAGTGGTATAATATCTATGCCACAAATATATAAAATGGAGGAAAATATTATGAAGGATTATTTATTCACTTCAGAGAGTGTAACAGAAGGACATCCAGATAAGCTTTGTGATTTAATATCAGATAGTATTTTGGATGCATGTCTTGAACAAGACCAAAACTCAAGAGTGGCAATTGAAACCTTTGCTTCAAAAAACTTAATTACAATAGCAGGTCAAATTACCACTAACGCAAAAATTGATGCAGAGAAAATTGCAAGAGAAACCATAAAACAAATTGGCTATGATAATGAACAAACAGATATAGATTATCGTACTTGCAAAGTAGAAACAAATATCACAACGCAAAGTGGTGATATTGCAATGGGAGTAGATATTGGAGGAGCAGGAGATCAAGGAATTATGTTTGGATATGCCTGTGACGAAACAAAAAACTATATGCCATTTGCAATTGATATGGCACATAAATTAGCTAAACAATTGACAAAAGTCAGAAAAGAGGCAATAATTCCATATTTAAGACCAGATGGTAAAACTCAAGTAACAGTTGAATATGAGAATGATATTCCAAAAAGAATAGAAACAATATTAATTTCAAATCAACATTTGCCAGATATAGATATGAAACAAATGAAAAAAGATATAATTGAAAATGTTATAAAACAAGTTGTGCCAGAAAAGTATGTTGATGAAAATACCAAAATATATGTAAATCCAACAGGAAGGTTTGTAATAGGCGGACCTTTAGGAGATACAGGACTTACAGGAAGAAAGTTGATAGTAGATACTTATGGCGGTTATAGTAGACATGGTGGAGGAGCATTTTCAGGTAAAGATGCAAGCAAGGTAGATAGAAGTGCAAGCTATATGTTAAGACATATTGCAAAAAATATAGTAGCAAATGGATATGCAAGAAAATGTGAGATTCAGATTTCTTATGCCATAGGCATGGAACAACCATTATCGGTATATGTAGATACATTTGGAACTGCAACAATTGATGAAGAAAAAATAGTAAAAATAATAAAAGAAAAATTTGATTTAACTCCAAATGGAATAATAAATTATTTAGACTTAAAGAAGCCAATATACAAAAAGACTACAAACTATGGTCACTTTGGAAAAGATGAATTACCATGGGAAAAAGTAATTAATATATAAAAAATACTACCAAAACTTAACATTATGTGATATAATACTATTCGTAAAAATAAAAAAGGAGGAATTAACCATGTCAGGACACAGCAAATGGCATAATATTGCAGCTAAAAAAGGTAAAGCAGATGCAGCTAGAGGAAAAATATTTACAAAATTAGGTAGAGAATTATTAATTGCAGTAAAAGAGGGAGGACCTGATCCTGCTGGTAATTCTAAACTAAAAGATGTTATAGCAAAATGTAAAGCAAATAACATGCCAAATGACACAATAAATAATGCAATTAAAAAAGCTTCAGGAGCTGGAAATAGTGAAAACTATGAAGAAATCATATATGAGGGATATGGAGCAAACGGTGTTGCTGTTATTGTAGAAGCAAGCACAGATAACAAAAATAGAACAGCAGCAGATGTACGTCATGCTTTTGATAAAGCTGGTGGAAATTTAGGAACAACTGGATGTGTATCATACTTATTTAGTAAAAAAGGTGTAATTGTAATTGATAAAACTACTACAAATCTTTCAGAAGATGATATGATGATGTTAGCATTAGATAGTGGAGCAGAAGATTTTGAAGCTACAGATGAATGCTACGAAATAACAACTGCACCAGAAGATTTCTCAAAAGTTAGAGAAGCATTAGAAGCACAAGGACTAGAATTCTTAGAGGCAGAAATACAAATGGTACCATCAACATATATTCAATTAAGCGAGAATGATGCACCAAAAATGCAAAGACTAATTGATATGTTAGAAGACCTAGATGACGTTATGAATGTATACCATAACTGGGAAGAATAATATTAATAATAAAAATAGTTCTAAAATAAAAAACATAGCATATATATTAATATATATGTTATGTTTTTTTATTCTATAAAGGAGTACAAGCTATGGATGAAATATTGAGTTTCTTACCAGATATATTAAAGCAGAAAATCATATCTAGCAATATGGACAATATTGAAGAAATTAGAATAAGAACAGCAAAGCCAGTTATAATAAAAAACAATGTAAGTGAAAAAATACTAGATTATATTATTTCTTCAGAAACTGTACTTAAAATATTGCAAAGAATATGTGAGAATTCGTTATACTCATATCAAAGTCAAATTTGTGATGGATTTATAACTTTAAATGGCGGGCATCGTGTAGGTGTGACTGGAAATGCAATAATTAAAGAGGGAAAAGTAACAACACTAAGCTACATTAATAGTCTAAATTTTAGAATCGCAAGGCAAATAATTGATTGTAGTAATAAAGCAATTATGTATATACTGAATGGAAATTCTATATGGAATACATTAATTGTATCACCACCAGGCTTAGGTAAAACTACACTGCTAAAAGACATAATTAGAAAAATAAGTAATGGAATTCCAGAAATAAATTTTAGGGGACTAACATGTGGGGTTGTTGACGAAAGAGGAGAAATTTCAGCTACATATAAAGGGATATCTCAAAATGATTTAGGGATAAGAACAGATGTAATTGACAACATTCCTAAAGCGTTAGGAATGAAAATGTTAATAAGATCGATGAGCCCAAAAGTAATTATTGCAGATGAAATAGGAAATAAAGAAGATGTGAAGGCAATTGAATATGCAGTAAACTCAGGAGTAAATGGAATTTTTACTGCACATGGAAGTGATTTAGAACAGATAAGGGAAAATCCAATTTTAAAGCAATTAATATTAAATGGTTATATAGACCGAGTGTTACTTTTGGACAATATGAGAAATATACATTTAGTGTATGAAAAACAAACAAAAAGAAAGGTAAGTTAGGAGGTAGAAATGTTAGTTTTTAGATTGTTTTTATTAGCTATGATAATAGTAACTAGCAGCATAATAGGAATAGTATTTTCAAAAAAGTATGCTAATAGAGAAAAAGAAATTAAAGAAATGAAAAATGCACTTAATATGTTTTCGACTAAAATTAAATTCACATATGAACCAATACCAAATGTGTTTATGGAAATAGCAAATAAAATAGGCGGAAATATAGGTATGATTTTTGACATGGCAGCAAACGGAATGAAAGAATTATCTGCAGGAGAGGCATGGTGCCAAGCAGTAAAAGATAGTAAAAATAATTTGAATAAGGAAGATATTTCTGTAATACAAAATTTAAGCAGATTACTTGGACAAACTGATTTAGATGGACAACTTGGTGAAATTGAAGTGGTAAATGATTTTTTGACTGCACAGCTTGAAAATGCTTCAGAAGAACGAAGACAAAATGAGAAGATGTATAGAACTTTTGGATTAGTTACAGGGCTTACAATTGCAATTATATTAATATGATATAAAAAATTAAAGGGAGATAAAAATATTATGGACATTAGTTTATTGTTTAAAATAGCAGCAATTGGAATTCTTGTAGCTGTACTATACCAAGTTTTAGTAAGGGCAGGGAGAGAAGATCAAGCAATGATGACAACTTTAGCAGGACTTATAATTGTTCTTTCTCTTGTTATAAAAGAAATAAGTACATTATTTACAAGTGTTAGAACAATGTTTGGACTATAGAAAGGGTAAAAAACAATGGATATAATTAAAATTATTGGAGTTGGGTTAATTTCATTAATTATAATTGTAATTGTAAAACAATATCGACCTGAATTTGTGCTGTATATTTCTTTAATTGCAGGAGTATTAATTTTAACAATGATAATCGATAAAATAGGTGCAATTATTAGTTTACTTACAACATTGTCAAATAAAACAGCAATAAATAATGAGTTTTTGATACTTCTGATTAAGATAACTGGAATAGCGTTTTTGACGGAATTTACAGTAAGTATATGCAAAGATACAGGAGAAACTGCAATTGCAAATAAAGTTGATTTAGGTGGAAAAGTTTTAATAATTTCAATGTCAATACCAATAATTGCTAGTTTACTTGAAACAATACTAAAATTATTACCTTAAAAAGGAATTAATCTAATGAAAAAAATGTTTATTATGATTGTCTTTATATTTTGGGTAATTCCAAATTTGTGTTATGCATCAGAAATATCAAGCCAAGATATTTTACAATCACAACAAGATGAATTAAATATATCAAGTTTTATAAAAGAAGCACAAAAATATACAGAAAGTACTTTTGAAGAAATAAATATAAATGAGCTTTTTACATCTGCAATAACAGGAAAAATAGATAACAATACAATTTTTAAAAGTATAATAAATCTAATTGGAAAAGAGGTTTTAGACTGTACAACAGTATTAGGAAGTATACTTGTTATTATTGTGATTCATAGCATACTAAAAAGTATTAGTGAAGGACTAGAAAATAAAAGCATATCACAAATTACATATTATGTACAATATATATTAATTGTAACACTTATAATGAAAAACTTTGCAGATGTTCTTCAAATGGTAAAGACAAGTATTCAAAACTTAGTAGGTTTTATGAATAGTTTAGTACCACTACTTATTACTTTAATGCTAACTACAGGAAATTTTGCATCTGCAGGAATATTAGAACCAATTATACTATTTTTAATAACTTTTATAGGTAATTTCATAACCACTATTCTATTACCATTTGTATTAATATCAACAGCACTAGCAATTGTTTCAAAGGTATCAAGCAAAATTCAAATAGACAAACTATCAAAGTTTTTTAACTCGACTGTTGTGTGGATTTTAGGTGTTGTTCTTACACTATTTGTAGGTGTTATTTCAGTAGAAGGAAGTTTGAGTAGTACTGTAGATGGAATAACTGCTAAAACTACAAAAGCAGCTGTATCAAACTTTATACCTGTAGTTGGTAAAATACTGGGAGATGCTGTTGATACTGTTATAGGGTGTAGCAATATTTTAAAAAATGCAGTTGGAATAGTTGGAGTTATTGTTGTGATTTCAATATGTGTTGGACCAATAATCAAATTGGCAATACTAATGGGGTTGTATTATTTGACTGGGGCACTGTGTCAACCTATAGCAGATGAAAAAATTGTTAAACTACTGGAAGAGATGGGAAACACATTTAAAATGCTTCTTGCAATTATGTGTAGTGTGTCAGTAATGTTAATTGTTGGAACTACATTAGTATTAAAAATTACAAATAGCGGACTTATGTATAGGTAAAGGAATAGATATGAATTGGATAAGTGATTGGATTCAAGGAATAATAATAGCAGTTGTGATAGGGACAATTATTGAGATGATTTTACCAGATGGAAACTGTAAGAAGTATGTTAAAGTTGTAATAGGAGTATATATTTTATTTTCAATAATATCTCCTGTAATAACCAAAATAACTGGAAATGAATTTAGAGTTTCAGATGTTTTTGACATAGATACATATATAGAAACTTCTACACATGAAAGCCAAACTAAAGTTGAAACAAAACAACAGGATCAAATAAAGCAAATATACATAACAAATTTAAAGGAAGATATAAAACAGAAGTTAAAAAGTAAAAGCTATGAAGTTACAAGTATATCAGTAGAAATCGAAAATAATGAACAATATACATTAAAGAGCATGAATTTACAGGTAACCCAAAAGGAACAAACCAATAGCGAAAATAGAGAAATACAAAATGTAAATGAAATTAAAATTAATATAGGAAATAACTCTGAGTCGCCAACTAAAGATGTAAAAATTTCTTCTAAAGAGCAAAAAGAATTGAAAGAGTATTTGAGTGGAATATACAATTTAGAAGAAAAAAACATAAATATAAATTAGGAGGAACAATTATGTTTAAAGAAAAAATAAAACAATTAACCTCTAAAATGGATGATGGAAATAATAAAAAGAAAATTGAAAATTTAGTATTTTTTTTAATTATATTAATAATAGTTTTAGTATCTATAAATTTAATTTGGGGTGAGAAAAAGGAAAATAAACAAACAGAAAGCCCTAATAAAAAATTAGCTGTACAAGATGAATATGAAAGTGAAAATTCGGAAGATAAATTAAGTTTACAATTGGAGAACATATTACATGAGATTGATGGAGTTGGTAAAGTAAAGGTACTAATTACATATTCGCAAACAAGTCAAACAATACCTTTGTATAATGAAGATACATCACAAAAAGATACTGAAGAGAAAGACACAACTGGAGGAACAAGAAAAGTAATAGAAACTGATACCAAAAAAGATGTTATATATCAAGAGACAAATGGCAATAAAACCCCAATAACACAAAGTGTCATTAGTCCAAAAATGGAAGGGGCAATTGTTACAGCACAGGGAGCTACAAATACAAATGTAAAGACTAATATTATTCAAGCTGTGGAAGCGGTTACAGGACTTGCAACACATAAAATACAAGTTTTTGCTATGAGCGAAAGCTAAGAATAGGAAGGGATTAGAGTGATATATATGAAAATTTTAAAGAGAAACCAAATTATTATTTCTGTAATAGCATTAATGTTAATAACAGCTGGATATTTGAATTTTGCAAATCAAAAAAAGGAAAGTGATTTAATTCCTACAAGTGGTGTTGCTGATTCGGAGCTTATGGCTGGAATTGGAGATGCAAAATTAGTAAGTGCAAATGAAGCAATTGATAAGAATTTGGCTACTAATACTGAAACTCAAGCAAATATAGAAAATAATACATCAATTACAAATAATAATGAAACATCAGAAGACAAATATTTTAATGAAACAAGACTAGAAAGAGAAAAAATGTATTCTCAAATGCTTGAAAATTATCAAAAAATAATAGAAACAGACAGTTTAAGTGGTGAAGAAAAGAAAAATGCTCAAGATGAAATAAAAAAAATAAGTGACGAAAAAAATGCTATTATGATTGCTGAAAATTTAATTAAAACAAAAGGTTTTGCAGATGTTATTATATTTAAAAACAATGGAAATGTAACAGCTATTATAAAATCTGACCAATTGGAGGAACAAGAAGTTTCACAAGTACAAAACATTATAACTAGAGAATTAAGTGTAAAAGTAAATCAAGTAAATATAAATAGCAAAAAGTAATTTTGAAGAATAAGGATGAAAAGTGGAGTGGCTAAAAAGATAGCTACTCCACTTTTTTTCCGTTTTTTATTGTATTTTTTTTATTTATTGGTATAATAGTAGCAGTAAACTAAGGATAGAAGTGAAAGGTGGAAAAAGTATGATAAAAAAAGTAGCTATTTTAGCAAATGGAGGAGACGTTTCAGGTTTTAATGCAGTTATACGTGCAATTATAAAAACAGCTGAAAATAGCAATGTTGAATGTTATGGATTTATAGATGGATATAGAGGCTTATTGGAAAACAATTATGTACAGCTTGGTACAAGTTCTACAGGAAATGCAGTTGGAATATTACCAAAAGGTGGATCAATAATTGGATCTTCTACAAATGCAAATGTTTTTTGCTATCCAGTAGAAGAAAACGGAGAAACAGTATATAAAGATTTATCAGACAAATGTATTGAGAATATAAAAAAAGATGAAATAGATTGCTTGTTTACACTTGGTGGAGATGGAACTCAAAAATCAGCAAGAGACTTATCATTGAAAGGAATAAATGTAATCGGAGTGCCAAAAACAATTGATAATGATGTTGCATGTACAGAAATTACATTTGGATATAATACTGCAGTTAGTGTTGCTGCAGAAGCTTTGGATAGATTACACACAACAGCAGATACACACCATAGAATTATGGTTTTAGAAGTTATGGGAAGATATGCAGGATGGATTGCACTTGAATCTGCAATAGCAGGTGGTGCTGATGTGGCATTAATTCCAGAAATACCATATGATATAAATAGCGCTGCACAAAAAATTCTTAATAGAAAAAAACGAGGAAAAGAGTTTAGTATTGTTGTGGTCGCTGAAGGTGCTAGACCAATTAATGGTGAAATTGCAATAAAAAATGTAAGGAGCAAAGGAAAAGGTGTTGATAATATTAAACTTGGTGGAGCAGGAGAAAGAGTTGCAGAAGAATTGCAAAAACTAACAGGGTTAGAAGCAAGATGCACTGTTTTAGGATATATGCAAAGAGGAGGAAGTCCAACTGCATTTGATAGAGTATTATCTACTAAATATGGTGCAAAGGCAATGGAACTTGCACTTGAAGGAAAGTTTAATGTATTAACAGTTATAAAAGATGGAAGACTTGATAGTGTTCCATTAGAAGATGTAGTTGGAAATAATAAAGAAATAGGAGCTGCTTCAGGCAATACACCAGAGAGTAATATAAGAAGAGTAAATTTGGATAATGACTTGGTAAAAACGGCAAGACATATTGGTATAAATTTAGGAGATTAAAAAGAAGGGATGTAATGTAAATGGTAAATTTCAAACAGAAAATTGCAAAAGAAATAAGTGAAATAACTAAAATACCAGAGAATCAAATAGTTGAATATATTGAAGTACCAACAGATGAAAAAATGGGAGATTTTTCTTTTCCATGTTTTAAACTTGCAAAAGAATTAAAAAAAGCACCTCAAATAATAGCACAGGAAATAAAGGATAATATAAAATTTTCAGAGGATTTCATGCAAAATGTTGAAGTAGTAAATGGATATTTAAACTTTTATATAATGCCACAAGAATATGTTTTAAATGTATTAACTGAGGTTGCTGAAAAACAAGAAGAGTATGGAAAAAGTACAATAGGAAATGGAAAAAATGTTGTTGTAGATTATTCGGCACCAAACATTGCAAAACCATTTCATATTGGACATTTACGTTCAACAGTAATTGGTAATGCAATATATAAAACACACAAACACTTAGGATATAATTGTACAGGAGTAAACCATTTAGGAGATTATGGAACACAGTTTGGAAAATTAATAGAAGGCTACAAGAGATGGGGAGAAGAATATAAAGTTGAAGAAAACCCTATTGATGAACTTACTAAAATTTATGTTAGAATAAATAATTTGTGTAAAGAAGATGAAAGCGTTTTAGAAGAATGCAGAAATAATTTTAAAAAACTAGAAGATGGAGACGAATATTGTACTAAAATTTGGACTAAGTTTAAAGATTTGAGCTTGAAAGAGTTCCAAAAAGTATATAAACTATTAAATGTTGAATTTGACTCTTGGAATGGTGAGGCTTTTTATTCTGATAAAATGGGAGAAGTAGTAGATATCTTAAAACAAAAAAATCTATTACAACAATCAGAAGGAGCAATGGTAGTAAATCTAGATGAATATAATATTCCACCATGTATTATAGAAAAAACAAATGGATCTACAACTTATGCAACTCGTGATTTAGCCGCAATACTATACAGAGCAAGAACTTATGATTTTGATAAAGATATTTATGTAACATCTTATGAGCAAATATTACACTTTAAACAAGTTTTTGAAACAGCTAAACATTTAAACCTAGATGAAAAATATACCAATGGCTTAGTACATGTTCCATTCGGAATGGTACAATTAAAAACAGGTAAAATGTCAACTAGAGAGGGAAATGTTATCAAACTAGAAGATTTGTTGAATGAAGCTATAAGTAGAGTAAAGCAAATTATGGATGAAAAAAATCCTAATTTAGAAAACAAAGAAGAAATAGCAAGAAAAATTGGAGTAGGAGCTGTAATTTTTAATGACCTATATAATAGCAGAATTAAAGATGAAATATTTGACTGGGATACAATGCTTAACTTTAATGGTGAAACAGGGCCATATATGCAATACATATATGTTAGAACAAAAAGTTTATTAGAAAAAGCTGGCTATATACCAAACATAAAAGAAATTGACTTTACAAAACTAACTGATGTACTTTCATTAAGAGTAATAAAACTGATATATTCTTTTGAAGATACATTAAAACAATCAGCAGATAAATATGAGCCTTATATTATTGCTAGATATTTAATAAAATTAGCTCAAGCATTCAGTAGCTTTTACAATGAAAACAAAATAATCGGTGAAGAAAAACAAGTTCAAGATGCAAGACTTTACTTAACTTATGCTACTGGATTAATATTAAAAATAGGAGCTGGAATATTAGGAATTGAAATGCCAGAAAAAATGTAAATTTTAAAATGTTGCAAATTTTTAATATTATGATATAATCAACAATGTAAAATTTAACACAAATATGTTAAAAAAGAATAAGATATATAAATTACTTTTGAAAGGAACAATGTAGAATGAGAAAATATTTTGGAACAGATGGTATAAGAAGAATTGCTAATACAGAGCTTTCACCTGAGTTAGTATACCGTGTGGCAAAAGCTGGAGCTTATGCTTTAGCTAAGCACACAAATCATGCACCTACAATTTTAATAGGAAGAGACACTAGAATTTCAGGTACTTTGATAGAAAGTGCTATGACAGCTGGATTTTTAAGTTATGGAGCAAATGTAAAAAGCTTAGGTGTTATTCCTACACCAGCAGTTGCATATTTGACAAAGAAAATGAAGGCTGATGCTAGTGTCGTTATATCAGCATCACACAATACATATGAATTTAACGGGGTAAAATATTTTAGTAATAAAGGAATGAAAATTCCAGATGAAATTGAAGAAGAAATAGAAGAAATGATGGACTCTGAGAAACTAAATGATTTTACAGCTGTTAATGAAAAAATAGGAACAGCAGAAGTAAGAACAGATCTTTTAGATGAATATGTTTATTTCTTTAGAAAGAATTTTGAAGAAGAATTTGAAAACTACAATACTGATGATTTTGTAGTTGCAATTGATACAGCAAATGGAGCAACATCTGTTGTAGCAGAAAAAGTATTTACTGCACTAGGAATAAAACATTATATAATGAATAATACTCCAAATGGAATAAATATTAATCAAAATTGTGGTTCAACACATTTAGATATGTTAAAAAAATATGTTGTAGAAAACAATTGCAACTTGGGAATTGCCTATGATGGAGATGGAGATAGATGCTTGGCAGTTGACGAAAATGGAAATGAAATTGACGGTGATAGATTACTAGCAATTATATCAAATTACATGAAAGAAAAAGGCACACTTAAAAACAACACAGTAGTTGCAACTGTTATGAGCAACCTAGGATTAAAGAAATATGCAGAAAGCAATGGATTAAATTTTGTACAGACAAAAGTTGGAGACAGATATGTCTTAGAAGAAATGCTAAAAAATGGATATAACATTGGTGGAGAACAATCTGGACACATTATTTTCTTAGACTATAACCCAACAGGAGATGGAATATTAACTTCATTGATGTTAATAAAGGTAATGCTTGAAAAACAAAAAAGTGCATCTGAATTATGCAAAATAATAAAAATGTATCCTCAAGTTTTAATAAATGCAAAAGTATCAAGCGAAAAGAAAAATTTGTATAAAGAAGATGAAGAAATTCAAAATGAAATACAAAAACTTGAAAATGAATTTTCAGGTAATGGAAGAGTTTTAATTAGACCTTCAGGAACAGAACCTTTAATACGTGTAATGATAGAAGGAGAAAATCAAGATTACATAAGAGATAAAGCAGAAAAACTTGCTAAACTAATAGAGAAAAAATTAAATTAAATTTAAATATACAAAGGAGGAATTTTAAAATGCCAATTATTAATTTTGCACAACCATTTTCAATTCTTACAGGAGTAGTGCTTTTTGTTCTAGTGCTATACTTAGCAAAGGACACAAAAAAAGCTTGGATTGTAGGTTCATTATTATTTGCATTCTTAATGTTATTAGTTTGCCATACTGTTGAATTTATAATGATACCATCACAAAACCAAGAAGCATATCAAGCTCTTACAACTTCGGCAACAATAGACTTGATATTTATTTTCCTAGCTTTTATTTCGTACTTATGGGTTGACGATATAGAAGCAAAAGAAGGAAGAAGAAAAAGCATTGATGATAGTTTAGAATGGTTTTGGAATAAAGTTTAATAATAGCAAATATAACTGTTGTAAATAAAACAACAGTTATATTCAATTATCAGAGCAAAGAAAGGAACGAAGAAATATGCAAAAATTTTACTTAACAACGCCAATTTATTATCCAAGTGGAAAATTTCATATAGGAACAGCTTATACAACAGCATTAGCAGATACAATAAAAAAATATAAACAAGCCAGAGGGTTTGATGTTTATATGCTTACAGGAATGGACGAGCATGGTCAAAAAGTTCAAAAGGTAGCAGAAAGTAGAGGAAAAACTCCTCAAGAGCATGTGGATGAAATGGCTGATGAAGCTAAAAAATTATGGAGTTTAATGGAAATTGATTATGACGATTTTATTCGTACTACAGATGAAAGACACACAAAAGTAGTAGAAGAAATATTTGACAGATTAATGGATCAAGGGGATATATATAAATCAGAATATGAAGGCTGGTATTGTATGCCATGTGAAACGTATTTTACAGAGACTCAATTAGTAGATGGAAAATGTCCTGACTGTGGTAGAGAAGTAAAGAAAATGAAAGAAGAATCATATTTCTTTAACATGAAAAAATATGCTGATAGACTTATAAAATTTTATAATGAAAATCCAGAGTTTATTTTACCAGAATCTAGAAAAAATGAACTATTTAACAACTTTTTAAAGCCAGGATTAGAAGATTTATGTGTAAGTCGTACAAGCTTTGATTGGGGAGTAAAAGTTAGAAAAGACCCAAAACATGTGGTATATGTGTGGTTGGATGCGCTAACTAACTATATTACTGCATTAGGCTATTTATCGGATGATGACAGTTTGATGAAGAAATATTGGCCAGCAGATTTACACATTGTTGGCAAGGACATTATTCGTTTTCACGGAATATATTGGCCAATCTTTTTAATGGCGTTAAATTTACCATTACCAAAGCAAATTTATGCTCACGGTTTTATAATGATGAAAGATGGAAAGATGTCTAAATCAAAAGGAAATGTTATATGTCCAGAGCCACTTATAGAACGATATGGACTAGATGCATTTAAATATTTCATCTTAAGAGAAATGTCATATAGTCAAGATGGAACATTTACACCTGAAGGTTTTGTAGAAAGATTTAATTTTGATTTATGTAATGATCTAGGAAACCTTCTAAATAGAACAATAGGAATGGTAAACAAATATTTCGAGGGAAGAATAGACTCATATCCAGATAATGTATCAGAATTAGACAAAGAAATTGAAAATTATTCTGAAACGGTTGTTAAACAAGTAGAACAATATTTTGACACATACCACATTAGTAATGCAATAATAGAAACATGGAATTTAATTTCTAGAACAAACAAATATATTGATGAAACAGCTCCTTGGGTCTTATTTAAAGAAGGAAAAACAGAAAAATTAAAATCTGTAATGTATCATTTGGTTGAAAACTTACGTAAAATAGCTATTTTAATTAAACCATATATGAAGCACACTTCTGAAAAAATGTTAAATCAACTTAACATTCCAGAAGAGCTAAGAACATGGAATAGCTTAGATGATTATACTAAATTAGTAAATATTAAAGTTACTGAAAAACCAGAGGTGCTATTTGCAAGATTAGATGCTGAGGATGAGATAAGTGCTATCAAAGAAATGATGAAGTAAAATTTTAAAGCTTATTTTGTCAAAGTGCATTATAAAAAGGAGTAAGGATGAAAGAGATTGTTGTTATAAATGGAAGTGGAGGAGTTGGAAAAGATACTTTTGTACAATTTTGTGGTGAATATGTTCCAATTATGAATATATCTTCTGTAGATAAAGTAAAGGAAGCAGCAAAAGTGCTTGCAGGATGGAATGGAGAAAAAGACGAAAAGTCTAGAAAATTTTTGTCAGATTTAAAAGAACTTGGAATTGAATATAATGATGCTCCATTTAAATATATTTCTAATATGGCAGAAGAGTTTAAAAAATCAGATAAACAAATAATGTTTGTACATGTTAGAGAAAGCGAAGAAATTGAAAAATGCAAGAAATGTTTAAATGCTAAAACATTGCTTATTACAAATAAGAATGTTGCAGCAATAAACACAAACATCTCAGACAGAGATGTAGACAAATACGAATATGATTACCATATATCAAATGATGGAACACTAGAAGAACTGAAACAAAAGGCTAAAGAGTTTTTGGAAAAGTTTTGCTAATTAAAGAAATATCATAAAGGGACATATCTTTAAAGATGTGTCCCTTTTAACTGACAAAAATGTCAGTTAAAGAAACGTCCCCAAACTGACATTTTATGCATATTATATTGTGAGGTGTAATATGGAAAATAAAGTGAAGATAAATGTTGCTGAAAAGCAATTGTATTACAAAGGAGAAGTGATTTTAAAGTATACTATAAAGTATCCAGAAATAACACAAAGTCAGTATGATATTGGTAAACAAAGATTTAATCATGTAAATAGACAAGAGGCTCTGAGATTGAAGGATTTTGCAGAAGGAGATTTGTATAATCAAGCAAAGGAGACATATGATTATAATAAGAAAAATGGATATCCTATTATGGTGTATGAGCTATATAGAGAAACAACAATAACATATAATAATGATAAATTAATAAGCTTGTATTTTGACGATTATACATTTACTGGAGGGGCACATGGCTCAACTGTGAGAAACTCACAAACATGGGATTTAGAACATGCATATCAAATACCATTACAGGCATTCTTCAGAAAAAATCCAAATTATCAAATAGACATTGTAAAAGAAATAAATGCACAAATTGCAAAACAAAATGAAAATGGAACAGGTGCATATTTTCCGGATTACTGTAGTTTGATATTGGAAACAATTAATTTTGATAGTTATTATTTAACACCAAAAGGAATAGTAATATATTTTCAACAATATGATATAACGCCATATTCAAGTGGTTTACCAGAATTTTTAATCAAACTAAATTAATTCCGATTAAGAAGAATGCAATTATGCATTCTTTTTCATTAGAAAAAAATGGTAATATATATTGACTAATCAAATAAGAACATATATAATAGTTTCGAAAACTAGATTATATGGTTTGCATAATAGCAAGTCAAGGTTATAAAAGGAAGGATCTATTAGTATGGGAAAAACAAAAGATTTAAAGTATTATGATGTTCAAAAAGTTGACACAATTAAACAATTACTTGAGATGGCTGTGGAGCAAGCAGGAGATAAAATTGCTTTCAAATATAAAGAAGGAAAAGACAAGGTTATAGATGTTACATATAAGCAATTTCAAGAAGATACATTTGAATTAGGAACAGCGTTAAATTCTATAAATATGGCTGATAAACATGTAGCAGTAATAGGAGATAACTGTTATAAATATGTTACTGTATATTTAACAGTATTAAAAAGTAAAGGTGTAATCGTTCCAATTGATAAAGAATTACCAGTATATGATATTATAAATGTATTAAATGATAGTGATAGTGAAGTATTATTTTATGCAAAAAAATATGAAAAAGACATTGAAGAAATTGCTTCAAAAGCTCCAAATGTAAAATATTTTATTGGTTTTGAAACAGAGAAATCAGAAGGAAATAAGTTGTCATATAATGAATTTAAAGCAGAAGGCAAAAAGCTTTATGAAAGTGGAGACAAAACTTATACTGAAATGGTGCCAGATCATAATAGCTTAAAAATGCTTGTATACACATCAGGAACAACAGGGATGGCTAAAGGTGTAATGCTATCAGAACATAATTTAATAAGCATAGTATATTATGGACTAAGAGTTTCAACAGTATATGATAGATGTTTATCTGTTCTACCATGGCACCATACTTATGAAGCTGTTGCAGGAATTTTAGTATCATTACATCATCATTCAACAATATGTATTAATGATAGTTTAAAAGCAGTGCTTAAAAACTTACAATTATACAAACCAGACTATATATATGTTGTACCAGCATTTGTAGAATTGTTTTATAAAAAGATATGGTCAAATGCTAAAGAAAGTCATAAAGATAAAGCACTAAAAGCAATGATGGTTATAAGCAATGGACTTAGAAAAATAGGAATAGATCTAAGAAAGAAATTCTTTAAATCAATACATGATGCATTTGGTGGAAATTTAAGAAAAATAGTAACAGGTGGAGCTGCTGTAAGACCTGAATTAGGAGACTTCTTTGATACTATAGGAATAGACTTAATAAATGGATATGGAATAACAGAATGTTCTCCTTTAGTTAGTGTTAATATGGATTACTGCAATGACTGTTCAACAGTAGGCTTTCCTCTAGAATGTGTTGAAATAAAACTTGAAGATGTAACTCCAGAAGGAGACGGAGAAATTTGTGTAAAAGGTGACATAGTTATGCTTGGATATTATAAACAACCTGAAAAAACAGCAGAAGTTTTACAAGATGGCTGGTTTAAAACAGGCGACTATGGAAAAATAAATGATAAAGGACAATTGATGATTACTGGAAGAAAGAAAAACCTTATTGTTTTAGACAATGGTAAAAATGTATTTCCAGAAGAAATTGAAAATTATATAATGAGAATTCCTTATGTACAAGAGGTAGTTGTGTCAGGTGTAAAAGATGAAAGTGGTAGTGAAGTAAGACTATGTGCTGAAGTATTTTTAAATGAAGATAAATTAAAAGAATTAAACATACAAGATAAAGAGCAATCACTAAAGAAAGATATCTCAAAAGAGTGTGACGTATTACCAGTTTACAAAAGAATAGGAAAAATTGTCATCAGAGATAAGGAATTTGCTAAAACAACAACTAACAAAATTAAAAGATAGAATTAAAGATAATTACCGTTTGGTAATTATCTTTAAATCCATAAAATAAAAAAAGGGGAAAATAAGAGAGTGGAGCAAGAAATCTATAAGGAAAAAGAAATAGCGGATTTTCATATTCCAAGATGGGAGGAACTTCCTAATCTAGATTTATATGTAGATCAAGTAATATGTTTTTTAGATGATGCTTTATCAAACTATGTTAGCAAAG
>CAKPKQ010000018.1 GCA_934167305.1 uncultured Clostridia bacterium
CATTTATATACAGATTATTTATTAAACAGAGATTATGAAAAAAAGTGTTGCTGTAATAAATGGAATGAAAACGAGTGCGTAAAAGTTAAACATAAAGATTTAAGAATATATGATTCAAAATATATTAATAATACAATTTGCATAGATGATTATCAAAAAGCAATTCAAGATTTAAAACAAATAGAAGAAGTATCAATAGATGAACAAGATATTGAAAAGGTAATAAACTTTTTAGACAAAAAAGAAATACCACAAAATTTAAATTTAGAGTTCTACTCTTATGATGAGTTGGACAATGAAGTAGATAATATTACAAATCAAATTTACAAAAATTTTATAGATATACATTAGTACATTATACTCATATAAGGCTAAGGTAACTTGAATTTGACACTTATGAAAAAAACTCATAAAAATTTTTAAACTCATATCCTTGAGATTTCAAAAAGCTAATAGAATCATGTAAAATGTCGTAAGTGTTATTTACATCACCTGTATCATGCATAAGAACAATCAAACTTCCTTTGCCTTTAGCAGACTTTTTTAAATTATTTAATAATTGGTAATTAGAATATTTTCGTTCAGAATCATTATTTAAACAATTCCAATCAACATAAACATAGTTAATTTCTGTAAGAACATTAACTATGTTTTTCTTTTGACATTTGTAATTAGGAGAGGCAAAACCATTTGGAAAACGAAAAACGTGTGAACAATAATTAGGTACGCCAATAGCATTAGATATTTCAATGTCAGTGTTTAAAATTTCATTACGAAAACTTTCTTCACTTTTATATAATATTTTATTGTTATGACTATACCCATGATTAGCAATAAAATGTCCTTCATCATAAGCACGCTTGACAATTTCAGGATGTTCTTTAACATGTTTACCAACAACAAAAAAAGTTGCTTTGACGTTTTCTTTTTTTAGAATATCTAAAACCTTAGGTGTAACTTTAGAAGTAGGCCCATCATCAAAAGTTAGATATGCAACCTTTTCATTACTCTTGCAAATAGAAGAAAATTTATCTTGAAAAGATTGATTTAAAAAATTGCTAGTACTTAAAGATAAGGCAAGGGTGAAATTGTTTTTGGGCAAAAAGCAAATTAGCAAAATTAATACAACTAACACAATTAAAATAAATCTTTTTCTAAATATAAAAACCTTCATATGAAAATTATATATTGCAAAAATAAAAATATGTTATAATTATTGAAACTTTTTCAAAATAATTATGCACTATATAGGTGAAAGGAGAAAAAAATGAGTACTCGGAATATCCTTAGAAAATTTTGAAGAAATATATAATTCAACATATGAACGAACATTGAGATATATAGTTTGTAAATGCTCTAATATTGACGATGTGAATGATTTAGTGCAAGATACATATGTAGAATTATATAACATACTAGAAAAAAAGAAAGAAATATATTTAGAAAACTGTCCTAATTTTGTAATAGGAATAGCTAAAAAGAAAATTCAAAAATATTATGGTCTTTTATATAAATTAAAAAATTATAATGTTTATCAAGCAGAGGACGAAGAAATAGACTTACCAGATGATTTGGATTTGGAAGCAGAAACAATTAAAAAGCTAAATGCAGAAGCAGTATGGAAATATATTAAAAGCAAAAATATAAAAGTGATTAAAGTTTTCTATTTATATTATTGTGTAGAACTAAAAATATCACAAATTGCAAAAGAACTAAGTATGAGTGAATCTAATGTCAAAAATATTTTATATAGAAATATTAAAGACATTAAAGAAAATGTAAAGATTGAAGGTGATATGAATGAATAATTTAAAGTACACAATACAAAAGAATTTTGACAAAGAAAAGAATTATAATATCATTTTATCAAAAATTGAGAGGAGAGATAATATGAAGGTAAAATTAAGCTATGTTTTAGCTTCAAGTTTTGTAGCTATAGCATTATTAGTAGGAATTGTGGCATATAATGTGCCTAAAAATGATAATGAAATTGTTACACCACCAACAGTACAAGGAGTACTAGAAATAAATATAAATAAGGCTGAATATCAAAGTATGATGAAGTTGGATGCTGATATACAAGAAGCGGTAGTCGACAAGGAAATTAATAAAAGTTTTCCATTTGTTCAAAAAGAACTTAATGCGCCAAAGGATTTGAAAAACTATGGTGTAAATAGAGTTTTAATGACTAGAAAAGACCTTTCAGATAAAGATTATTCTGTAGCTCACGACTATATTTGGGACTATTCAAATGAAGCACAAGATAGAACAATAAGAATAGCATTTTCGAAAGTTGGAAAACCATTAAGAGATTATCATTTGAGTAGTGAAGAAAAAATATCAAAAATAGAAAATACAGATGTTATAATAACACAATATGAAAAACTATATTTAGCAGAGTTTAAATTAAATGATGTATACTTTGATATAGAAACAGCAGGAATAACACAAACAGAGTTAATAGATTTATTAGTATCAATAATTAAATAATTAGCATTATTAAAAAATCAAGAATTCTATGCAATTGTTTGCTTAAAATTCTTGATCTTTTAATTTATTCTCTAAATTCTTTAGCTAATTTATTAATTGCTTTTGTTTCAATTCGTGAAACATAAGAACGAGAGATAGCCATGGAATCAGCAATTTCATTTTGCGTTTTCGGCTTTTCACCATTTAGTCCAAAACGTAATTCTAAAATTAATTTTTCTCTATCTTTTAATACTTCTTTCATTTTTTCATATAGCTTTTTAACTTTAAACTTTAAGTCAACTTCATCTTCAATATTTTTATCATTATTTTCTAGAACCTCTTGTAAAGTAACAACATTGTCATCTTTATCTTTACCAATTGGATCATCCAAGTAAACTTCGGCACCTAATTTTTTAGTGCTTCTCAAGTACATAAGAATTTCATTATCAATACAACGTGAAACATAAGTAGCCAAACGTACTCCTTTTGAACTATCAAAGCTGTTTATACCTTTAATTAGCCCGATACTACCAATAGAAATCAAATCGTCTTGATCAACTCGAGTAGCAGTATATTTTTTACATACATGTGCAACTAATCTTAAGTTTTTTTCAATTAAAATATTTCGTGCATCTTCATCTCCGTTTTTCATAAGTTCTAAATATTTTCGTTCCTCATCACTACCTAAAGGTTCAGGAAACAAAGCATTATTTGAAATATATCCAACCAAAAAAATAGTAGAATTTAAAAAAGCTAAAAGACCACTAATAGAAAAGGCAAACATATATATACCTCCAAATCAATATATAAGATTATATGCCACGAAAAAATTAAAGTGCCTGGACCTTAAAAAAAATTCCTAAAGCCTTGACACTAATACCATAATATGGTACAATATTTAACTGTAAGCCGCCTGAGTCGGGCAACTAAATATTGCTTAAAGCAATTGCCTTGTTATTTATGCTTAGCGAGTATACGGAAAATAGGAGGTGTACAAAGAATGTACGCAATTATTGAAAGCTGTGGAAGACAATACAAAGTATCAGAAGGAGATGTAGTATTCTTCGAAAAATTAGAAGCTGAAGAAGGTAAAAAAGTAACATTTGATAATGTTGTTTTACTATCTGATGACCAAAAAGTAGAAGTTGGAGCTCCTTATGTAAAAGGTGTTAAGGTTGAAGGAAAAGTAGTTTCTCATGGTAAAGGCAAAAAGATTTTAGTTTACAAATATAAAGCTAAAAAGAACTACAGAAGAACTCAAGGACATAGACAACCATACACTAAAGTTGAAATTACAAAAATAAAAATGCCTACTGACAAAGTAGAAAACGCTGAAGTAAAAGAAACAGCAGCTAAAGCTACTACAAAAAAAGCTACAACTAAAAAAGAAGCTTAGGTTAAAATTTGAATATATTATGGTAAAAACTATTAGAAAGATAGAAATACCCTAAAACAAAAATTGAAGGGAGTGAAATAGGATGGCTCATAAGAAAGGTCAAGGTAGTGTTAAGAACGGTAGAGACAGTGAGTCTAAACGTTTAGGACTAAAAAGAGCAGATGGTCAAGTAGTTCCAGCTGGTAATATACTAGTAAGACAAAGAGGAACAAAGATTCATCCAGGTACTAATGTTGGTATTGGTAGTGATGATACACTATATGCTAAAGTAACTGGAAAAGTAAAATTTGAAAGACTTGGCAGAGATAAAAAGAAAGTTAGCGTATATCCTGTTGAAGAAGGAAGTAAAGCTGAATAATAATAAAAAAGCTCCACGTAAGTGGAGTTTTTTATTATTATATACTTGAAAATGTATTGACACTAGAATATAATATACAAGGGGAAAAACAATGAACTTTGGATTATCGGAAGATGTATATAATAAAATAAAAGGTGTAATTTTAAAATATTCAAGTTATCAATTTAAAATATATGGCTCAAGAGCCAGAGGAGACTATAAAAAAGAATCAGACATTGATATTGCCGTTATTGGAAATGTCAATTCAGAAGATAAAATGAAAATATTAAATGATTTTGATATATTGAATATTCCATATATGATAGATATTGTGTTTTTTAATGATTTACAAAAACAAGAATTAATAACATCCATTAATAAGGAGGGAATTAAATATGAGTAGATTTCAAGAAAGATTATCTGATTACAAAAATGCTGTGGATAGACTAGAAGAAGCATTAAAAGAACCAGAAAGCGAGATAGTTATTGATGGAGTATTACATAGATTTGAATTTACATTTGAACTTGCTTGGAAAACTATAAAAGATGCATTGGAATATTTAGGTTTAGTAGATAAAACAGGAAGTCCAAGAGAAAATATACAACTAGGTTTTAGGCATGGAATAATTGAAGATGGAGAAAAATGGATTGAAATAATGTTATCTAGAAATTTATTATCACACTTATATGATGAAAAAACTTCTAGAGATATTTATAATAAAATAAAAAATGAGTATATAATAGAATTTAAAAAATTAAGAGAAAGGCTAGAGGAAATATAGGCTATTAAAGAAGGGATGATAAAGATGGAAGAAAAGAAAAAACGTACATTAACAGGCGATAGACCTACAGGAAGACTACATATTGGTCATTATTTTGGATCTTTAAAAACAAGAGTAGAAATGCAAAATACTGGGAAATATGATCCATATATATTAATTGCAGATGTTCAAGCATTAACAGATAACTTTGAAAATCCAGAAAAAGTTAGACAAAATATAAAAGAAGTTATTTTAGATTATTTGTCAATAGGAATTGATCCAGAAAAAACTACTATATATATACAATCAATGGTACCAGAAACAGCAGAACTTACAGTATTTTATTCTAACTTAGTAACAGTTGCTAGACTAGAAAGAAATCCAACAGTAAAAACAGAACTAGCACAAAAAAGAGATGTTTTTGGAGAAAGCGTTACATATGGATTTTTAGGATACCCTGTAAGTCAAGCAGCAGACATTACGGTAGTTGAAGGTGCATTAGTTCCAGTAGGAGAAGATCAATTACCTTTAATTGAACAATGTAGAGAAATAGTAAGAAAATTTAATAGCATATATGGAGAAGTTTTAACAGAACCAGAAGCAGTATTATCAACAACAAAAAGAATTAAAGGACTAGATGGAAATGACAAAATGGGTAAATCTTTAGGAAATGCTATCTATTTGTCAGACACCGAAGAAGAAATAAATAAAAAAGTAATGAGTGCGGTAACAGATCCAGCTAGAATCAAAAAAGATGATAAAGGACATCCAGATGTATGTATGGTTGCATATTATCACAAACTATTTAGCACAGAAGAAGAAGTAAAAAATGTTTGTGAAGAATGTAAAGCAGGTGCAAGAGGATGTGTAGCATGTAAAAAACAACTAGCTAAAAATATAAATGAATTTTTAACACCAATTAGAGAAAAAAGAAAATATTATGAGGAAAGACCAGAATTGGTTGAAAAAATACTAAAGGATGGAACAGAAAAAACAAGACAAACAGCAAGAGAAACTATGAAAAAAGTAAAAAAAGCAATGAGATTAGACTATTTTGAAGGAGAATAAAATGTTTACAGACTATGTAAAAATAATTGCAAAAGCAGGAAATGGCGGTGATGGAGCCGTTTCTTTTCGTAGAGAAAAATATGTTGCAGCAGGTGGGCCTGATGGTGGAGACGGAGGAAGAGGCGGAAACGTATATTTTGAAGTTGACCCAGACACTAATACTTTAATAGACTTTAGATATCAAAAAAAGTTTAAAGCTGAAAACGGAAAAAATGGTGAAGGCGCTAATAGATATGGAAGAAGTGGAGAAGACTTAACAATAAAAGTTCCTTTAGGAACTATTGTCAAAGACGCACAAACTGGAAAAGTCTTGGCTGACTTATCTGAAAAAGGACAAAAAGAACTTATACTACAAGGTGGCAGAGGCGGAAAAGGAAATTCACACTTTGCAACATCTACTAGACAAGCACCTAGATTTTCTCAAGAAGGAGAAAAATGCGAAGAAAAAGAACTTATATTAGAGTTAAAGCTTTTAGCTGATGTTGGACTAATAGGTTTCCCAAATGTAGGAAAATCAACACTATTATCAGTTGTAACTGATGCAACACCTAAAATTGCAGATTATCATTTCACTACACTTGAGCCAAACTTAGGAGTAGTAAAAGGAGAATATGGAGACAGCTTTGTTATTGCAGATATTCCAGGAATAATTGAAGGAGCAAGTCAAGGTGTTGGACTTGGAATTCAATTTTTACGTCATATTGAAAGGACAAGACTACTTCTTCATGTAATAGATGTATCTGGAATAGAAGGAAGAAATCCAGTAAAAGATTTTGAGATTATAAATGAAGAGTTAAAGAAATATAGTGAAAAATTAAGTAAAAGAAAACAAATAATAGTAGCAAACAAAGCTGATAGTATGCAAGATGAAAATTTATACTTAGAATTGGAAAAATTGGCAAAAGAAAAAGGTTTAGAAATATATAAAATATCAGCTGCTACTAAACAAGGTGTAAAAGAATTGCTTGCAAGAGTAAGTGAAGTATTAAAAACATTACCAAAAGAAGATTTGGTTGAAGTGGAAGAAATAAAGAAGGTATATACATTAGAAGGCAAAGAAGATATTACAGTAAAAAAAGAAGGCGGAATGTATATAGTTTCTGGCGATGTAATAACTAAACTTATGAGAACAGTAAACTTAGAAGATAATGAATCATTACATTATTTCCATAGAAGATTAAACGAATTAGGTGTAAATGATAGATTAAGAGCACTTGGAATCAAAGATGGAGATTTAGTACAAATTTCAGACTGGGAACTTGAATGGGAGGAATAAATATTTCTTGATAATAGGTGGAAGTTTGTTTGTAAAATGATAAAAAAATCTTGAAAATGAAAAGACATTATAGTATTATAATAAAAAATAAATCAAAAGAAAATTATTAAAGAGGAACCAAACATGATAAAAGCTGAAAGCATTGCGAGAGTACACACACACACACACACGTAACCTATTAGAGAATAAACAAGCTAATGATTTAGCTTTATTAAGCATATATATGGCAGACTGTAAGTATGAAAATACTTACATGGTCTGCCTTTGTTTGTGTGCATAAAATAAAAATCGAGGGGAGGAAAACAATGGAATCTAAAATTTTGAAAATAAAGCATAGTGTTAAGTAATCTATGAGAAATTGTAGCGGAGCACAGTGTGCTCCATAAAAAGAAAGGAAAAAGTAAAATGAAATTAAATATGAAGAAAAATTATTCAAAACAAAATGGTATTACTCTAATAGCACTGATAGTAACTATTGTAATACTATTAATTTTAGCAGGGGTTACACTAAATGCAGTGTTTAGTGATAATGGAATAATAAAAATGGCACGAGATGCACAAACCAAAACAGACCAAGGAATGCAAAAGGATTTAGAACCAATGGGAGAATTAGAAGATTTAATAAATAAAAATGCGGGAGAAAACAAGAGTGGAGAAACTGTAAAGATTTCAACAATAGTAGGAAAGGGAGCAGTAACTCAAAATACAAAAGCAGTAGATGCATATGAAAATAAAATAACAATACCAAAAGGATTTAAGGTATTATCACATAATCCTACATCAAGTACAGGAGCAGTAACATATACATATAATGAAGATAATACACCAGCAGTACAAGATGGAATAGTAATAGAAAACGAAACAGATGGCAACCAATTTGTATGGGTACCAGTAGGAACAATAAATAATAAAGCTGGAGATTCAAGAGGAACAACAAGTACAATAACACTTGGAAGATACAGTGACTTTACAGCAAAAAATGGAGTATATACGCCAGCACAAAGTGCAGAAAAATATACACAAGAAACAATTATAACTGCTAATGTAAAAAATAAAAGTTATACAATTGCAAAGCTTGGTTTAGGAGATGGAAAAGAAAATACAATAAAAATAAATAAAGCGATTCAACTAGATGGAACAACCAATAATTCAATGGCTATAAAAACTGCAGATGTAGGACCATCAGAAAATCCATGTGATTACAGAGAACTAAACGCATTTAGAGAAGGAAATTCCAAAATAGATTCAACAGCAGAAAATGCGACAGCAAGGGATTTAAAAACATTCATAGAAACAAGTTTAGCAAATGGAGGATATTATATAGCAAGATTTGAAGCAAGTGGGACAAAATCAAAAATAACTTCAAAATATAATCAAACTGTATTAGGAGATATAACACAACCTGATGCAGCAAAAGTAGCAAGAGAAATGTATGGGGAAGAAAAAGAAAATAATAAATTAATATATGCAAGTGATTTAGCAAATAGTTATGCATGGGATACAGCAATAATATTTATACAAACATACGGAACAGAAAAAGATGCAAGTAGTTATGCTATACAAAATAAAAGCACATTATATGCAAAAACGGGAATAAACAATGATAAATATTGTAATATATGGGATATGTCAGGAAACGCGAGAGAATGGACAACAGAGAACTCCACTCAAGCTGTTGATAATCCTACTGGCTTTGTACCTTGTGTTACTCGTGGAGGCTATTACTTATCATATGGTGAAGGATCGCTAACGAGTAGCCGCCAAGCCTTTGATACGACTAATAGTTTTAGCTATTATGGTCTTCGCCCAATACTTTATGTAAAATAGAACTAACCTACTAGTTCAAACAACTAGAAAATAAACTAATATAATGATAATAATTAAGAATAAAATATTTCTATTAAACTCTTGTCAAGTTTACAAAAAAGTGATAAACTATATTACATAATGTAAAGGCAATTATAAAGGACAACACAATTTTTACAAAAACTTAACAGAGAATCAAACATAATGGTGAGAGTTTGAAAGTACTTGGTAATTATTGTTATCACCTTTTAGCCATTTCTTTGAAACAATAGTAAAAGAAATCGTATTCCTGCGTTAAAGGTTAATAAGAGAAAAGAAAATAATTCTTTTAAATTAGGTGGTACCGCGGAAATTTTAAGCCATTTCGTCCTATTTATAATATGACGAAATGGCTTTTTTGTATTCTAGGAATTTACTCCTACTAGCAGTAAATTCTGCAGAAGATAAATTTTTGATTGTATTGAATTAAAAGGAGGAATAAAAAATGGCAGATGAAAAACAAGATTATGGCAAAACTTTAAATTTGCCAAGTACAGAGTTTCCTATGAGAGGAAATTTACCAGAAAATGAACCAAAAACAAAAGCGGAGGTTTTTGATAATGGTTTATATGAAAAAATGTTAAAGAAAAATGAAGGACACAAAACTTATGTATTACATGATGGCCCTCCTTATGCAAATGGCGAAATACATATGGGTCATGCATTAAACAAAGTATTAAAAGATACTGTAAATCGTTTTAAAAGTCTACAAGGATATCAAACAATTTATATTCCTGGTTATGATACACACGGACTTCCAACAGAGAAAAAAGCAATTCAAGCACTAGGAATTAATAGAGATGAAATTAGTGTTTCGAAATTTAGGGATACTTGTAAGGACTTTGCATTAAGCTATGTAGAAAAACAAACAGAAGGATTTAAAAGACTAGGCGTATTAGGAGACTGGGAACATCCATATATAACATTACAACCAGAACTAGAAGCTAACCAAATAAAAATATTTGCAGAAATGTACAAAAAAGGATATATATATAAAGGATTAAAACCAGTTTATTGGTGCACAGACTGTGAAACAGCCTTAGCAGAAGCAGAAATTGAATACCAAGACTGTGATACAATGTCAATTTATGTTAAATTCCCTGTACAAGATGGAAAAGGAGTTTTAGATAATGATACATTTATAGTTATTTGGACTACAACTCCATGGACATTACCAGGTAATACAGGTATTACAGTAGGTGGAGAATACGAATACAGTGTTGTTGATACAGGAAAAGAAAAGTTAGTAATGGCTACAAGCTTAGTTGATGAAGTTATGAGTTTAGCAGGTATTACTGAATATAAAACTATAAAAACTGTAAATGGAACAGAATTAGAAGGAATTTTATGTAAGCATCCATTTTTAGATAGAACTTCAAAGGTGGTATTAGGTAGTGATGATACAGTTGCTGTTGAGCTAGACACTGGTACAGGAGCAGTACATACAGCACCAAGCTATGGTAAAGAAGACTATTTATGTGGAATAAAAAATGGATTAGATATTATAGTTACAGTTGATGGAAAAGGATATCAAACAGAAGGAGCAGGTCCTTTTGCAGGTATGTTCTATGCAAAATCAAATGATGCTATTATAGATTGGCTAGACAAAAACGGATACTTATTAAGAAAAGAAAAAATAAACCATTCATATCCACATTGTTGGAGATGTAAAAATCCAATTATATTTAGAGCAACAGACCAATGGTTTGCATCTGTAAATGACTTCAAAAAAGAAACATTAGATGCTATAAAAACAGTAAAATGGACACCAACTTGGGGAGAAGAAAGAATTGCAAGCATGGTAAAAGACAGAAATGATTGGTGTATATCAAGACAACGTACTTGGGGTGTACCAATTCCAATATTCTATTGTAAAGAATGTGGAAAGGAGTATGCTACAGATGAAAGCTTTGAAAAAGTATCAAAAATATTCAGGGAAAAAGGTTCAAATGCATGGTTTGATTTAGATGAAAAAGAATTAATGCCAGAAGGAGCAGTTTGTGAAAACTGTGGATGTCATGAATTCAAAAAAGAGACAGACATTATGGACGTTTGGTTTGATTCTGGATCTACTTATGAAGGTGTATTAGTTGAAAGAGGGCTACCTTTCCCTGCAGATTTATACTTGGAAGGACATGATCAATATAGAGGATGGTTCCAATCTTCATTATTAACATCAGTTGCAACAAAAGGTGTTGCACCATATAAAGCAATATTAACACATGGATGGGTTGTTGATGAAGATGGAAGAAAAATGTCTAAGTCATTAGGAAATGGAATTAGCCCACAAGACATTATAAAAGAGTATGGAGCAGATATATTAAGATTATGGGTATTATCATCAGACTTCAAATCAGATATAAGTGTTTCAAGGGATATTTTAAAACAAATTAGTGAAGCATATAGAAAAATAAGAAATACAGCAAGATACATTTTAGGAAATACTTCTGACTTTGATCCTGATAACAAAGTTGAATATAAAGACATGGAAGAAATTGACAAATGGGCTTTATCAAGATTAAATAAATTAGTAAAAGATTGTACAGAGAATTATGAGAACTTTAATTTCCATTTAGTATATCATGATATAAATCAATTCTGTGTAACAGACATGAGTAACTTCTACTTAGACATTATAAAAGATAGATTATATACATCAAAAAAGGATGCAGTAGAAAGACGTTCTGCACAAACAGCAATGTATATAATTTTAGATGCGCTAGTTAAAATGGTAGCTCCAATGATTTGCTTTACAGCAGAAGAGATTTGGAAATACATGCCACATACTAAAAATGAACAAGTTGAAAGTGTAATGTTAAGTGATTGGCCAGAAGTAGTAGCAGAATATGATAATAAAGAATTAGAAGAAAAATGGAATCATATTTTAGAATTAAAAGAATTAGTTGCAAAAGAATTAGAAGTTGCAAGAGCTCAAAAAGTAATAGGACACTCTTTAAATGCAAAAGTTACTTTATTTGCTAACGAGGATGAATATAAGTTCCTAGAAGAAAACAAAGAACTTTTAACAACAATATTCATAGTTTCTGCATTAGATATTAAAGAAAATGAAAGAAAAGATGAGAACAAGGTTGGAGTAAAAGTTGAAGTAGCAGAAGGAGAAAAATGTGAAAGATGTTGGAAATATTCAACAGAAGTTGGAGAAAATCCAGATCATCCTACATTATGTCATAGATGTGCAGAAGCAATTAGCTAAATTTGAAAAAGAAAGGGAAAGTTACTTATGAAAAAAGTAAGACAAGTTATCAGCTATATAGTAATGGTTGTAGCAATTATTGTATTAGTAATTTTTTACAATAAATATAATTTTAATAATTTTGATAAAAACATAAGGCTTAAAGATGCGACTGAATTTGTTAGAGATAATAAGGTGAAATATTCAAAAAGTTCAAGTTACAAAATTGAAAATAAAGAATATAATGATGCAATGTTTTCACAAAAAATTTCAGTTACACCTAATACACCATACAAGATTACTTGTATGGTGAAGACTAATAACATAAAAAAACAAGAAGAATCTGTTAAGGGCGGAGCATGTATTTATTTGGAAGAATTAGAAGAAACATCAAAAATGATAACAGATGCAAATGATTGGCAAGAATTAAGTATTATGTTTAACTCTAAAAGTGAAACTGAAATAAATGTTGGATTTAGATTAGGCGGAAACTCAAATTTAGTGAAAGGATCTGCATGGTTTTCAGACTTTAAATTAGAAAAAGGAATTGCTTCTACATCAAATATATGGAATATGGCTTGCTTTATATTTCCTAATATAGATGTAAATGTAAATGTTGATGGAAAAAGTCAAAATGTTAAATTACAGATGTCTGCGGATGAAATAGCGACTGTCCAAACAAATTTAGCAAGATTTAAAGCATCTATAAAAGAAATAAGCAATGGAAAAATAGCAATTAATTATAAAGATTATATAATAGACAAACCAATAAAAAGTATTTCATATGATAATGAGAATGGATATTACGTATCAGAAGATGATATTTATGAGTATATTAACTCATATGTAGAAGAAAATGAGTATGATCATATATATGTTGCGTTTAGAATGGCTGATATTCAAAATGGCGAAAATGTATTAAAAAATGATTGGATAGGTTTAGGGGGAATGACATATTCTGGAGTTGGCTTTTCTAACATAAGAATGCCAGATGACAGAAATAACTTAGTATATAATTATAATTATAATATAAATACATTCCCAGAAGAAGTATTTATTCATGAGTTTTTACATACACTTGAGCGAAATGCAAAAGAATATAACTATGAAAGACCAGAAGTACATGGTTATGCAACATATGGTTATAAAGAAGACAGCAAACAAGGTTTAAAAGAATGGTATACTGATTATATGAATAAAACCATAAAATATAATGGTACATTAATAGGTCTGCCACCAGAGATATATACATGCAAACCAGCACATAAGAGTAACTTTAAGTATGCAGTAGAAGTACCAGCATTTAAAGAACCACATGGAGTGATAGAGGTTTCTCAAAGTATAATTCAAAGAATAAAAAAATTGTTTGAAAGTAAACCAGTAGCTGAAGAAGAGTAAATTTAGTGTAATACAAGGAGATAATACAAAATGAAAGTATCAGACTTTAATTATAATTTACCAAAGGAGCTAATAGCACAAGTACCAATAAAAAATAGAGATCAATCTAGACTAATGGTACTTGATAGAAAAAATAAAACAATTGAAAATAAAATTTTTAAAGATATTATTGATTATCTTGAACCAGGAGACTGCTTAGTAAGGAATAACACAAAAGTTATTCCTGCTCGTTTGTATGGCGTAAAAGAAGAGACAGGGGCAAATGTAGAATTCCTATTATTAAAAAGAATAGAAGGAGACATTTGGGAAGTAATGGTGAAACCAGGTAAGAAATTAATGCCTGGTGCTAAAGTGTCATTTGGCAATGGCTTACTAAAAGCTGAAATTTTAGAGAAATTTAATGATGGAAATAGAAGAGTAAAATTTGAGTATGATGGAATATTTAATGAAATTTTAAATGAAATAGGATTAATGCCATTACCACCATATATACATGAAAAATTAAAGGATAAAGATAGATATCAAACTGTATATGCAAAATATGAGGGCTCTGCAGCTGCACCAACAGCAGGATTACACTTTACAGATGAACTATTTGAAAAGTTAAAAGAAAAAGGTGTGGAAATTGCCAATGTTACATTACATGTTGGAATTGGAACATTTAGACCTGTAAAAGTTGAGAACATTGAAGAACATGATATGCATTCAGAACATTTTTATATAAAAGCAGAAGATGCGGAGAAAATAAACAAAGCCAAAAGAGAGGGACACAGAGTAATTGCAGTTGGAACTACTTCTTGTAGAGTGCTAGAAAGTATAGCAGATGAAAATGGATATGTTAAAGAGGTAGAGGGAGATACTAGTATATTTATATACCCAGGCTATAAATTTAAATGCTTAGATGCTTTGATTACTAATTTCCATTTACCAGAATCAACTTTAATAATGTTAGTTTCAGCATTAGCAGGAAAAGATTTTATAATGCAAGCTTATGAAGAAGCTGTAAAAGAGCAATATAAATTTTTCTCATTTGGAGATGCAATGTTTATTTATTAAATTGTTACATAAAATATATAATATTAAAATCGCTTGTCCTTGGTGTCGAGCTTCCTTCCCTTGAATGTCACAAAAACAAATAAATTTGTTTTTGGACACTATCGGACGGAACTCTCCAACTGTTACGCTTTCTTTTAATATTATATATTTTCTAAAAAATTAATATAGGAGAAGAAAGATGAATCCAGCAGTAACATATGAATTATTACATGTAGATAAAAATTCAGGTGCAAGAAGAGGAATTGTACATACTCCACATGGAGATATACAAACACCAGTATTCATGCCAGTAGGAACACAGGCAACAGTAAAATCATTAACACCAGAAGAGTTGAAAGATGAAGTTGGTGCTCAAATAATATTATCAAACACATATCATTTATACTTAAGACCACGGACATGAATTAGTAAAAGAAGCAGGTGGACTTCATAATTTTATGAGATGGGACAGGCCAATTTTAACTGACTGCGGTGGCTTTCAAGTTTTTAGTTTAAGTGATTTAAGAACAATTTCTGAAGATGGGGTTGAGTTTAGGTCTCATTTAGATGGAAGCAAGCATATGTTTACTCCTGAAAAAGTAATGGAAATTGAAGAAGCACTAGGTGCAGATATTATAATGTCATTTGATGAGTGTTGCCCATATCCATCTACATATGAATATACAAAGCAATCTATGGAAAGAACTACGAGATGGGCAAAACGTTGCAAAGAAGCACATAAAAATGTTGAAGAGCAAGCATTATTTGGTATAATTCAAGGTGGATTTTATGAGGATTTAAGGAAAAAATCTGCAGAAGACCTAACAGAGTTAGATTTTCCTGGCTATGCAATAGGAGGAATAAGCGTTGGAGAACCAAAAGAAGAATACCTAAAAATGTTATATTATACGGCTCCACTAATGCCTCAAAACAAACCAAGATATCTAATGGGAGTTGGTTCGCCTGATTATTTAATAGAAGCAGCTTTAGCTGGAATAGACATGTGTGATTGTGTTTTGCCAACAAGAATTGCAAGAAATGGAACAGCAATGACATGGAATGGAAAAGTAGTAGTACGAAATGCAACATATGAAAGAGACTTTACACCACTTGATCCAGAATGTGATTGTTATACATGTAAAAATTACACTAGAGCATATATTAGACATTTAGTTAAAGCTAATGAAATATTGGGTGTAAGATTATTATCAATTCATAACCTAAGGTTCTTGACTAAACTTATGGAAAGAGTTAGAATAGAAATAGAGAATGATAATTTATTAAAATTTAGAGATGAATTTTATAAAAAATATGGTTATGAAAAATGAGTTATACTAAAGAGATGGAGGATGTTTTATGGATGATTTTATTGGAAGCGGAGGATATAATAGTGGGCCTAGCAAGGAACAAACAGATGTAAAAAAATGGATGAAAATAATAGGAGTTGTTTTAGGACTATTACTTATAGTTGTGGTCGCTCTAATAGCTTTAATGTATTATATTCAAACAACTGAATTAAAAGTAAATATAGATGGAAAATCAAATACAAAACTAAAAAGTGTCTTAATATTTGAGCAAGGAAAGTTGTATGTGCCAATACGTGCATTTGCATCATATGTAGGCTATGAATCAAATAATGCAGAATATGGAAATAAATATACAGAGGATAAAACTAAATGTTATGTTGAATCAGCTAATGAAATTGCTTCATTTAGTTTAGGTTCTAACATGATATACAAAATATTAGCAACTTCAAAAAATGATTATGAATATTTTGAAATTGATGAACCAGTAAAAATGATAAATAATCAACTTTGCACAACAATTGAAGGTGCACAAATTGCATTTAATATTTCACTTGCATATAATGAAAAGAATAATAGTGTTACTGTTTATACTTTACCATATTTAGTTAATTTTTATACTACTAAATTCCAAAATTCTGGAATTGCTGATAAAGATGCAGACTTTAGTAATCAAAAAGCAGTATTATATAATATGCTTGTTGTAAAAAATACAGGTGGAAATTATGGAGTACAAGATTTAAAACGGACAAGAAATTTTAGGTACAAAATATGCTAAAATAAAATTCATAGAGAGTACAAAAGACTTTATAGTTACAACAGCTGAAAACAAAATGGGAATAATGTCTTATGATGCTAAAACTAAAATTAGTCCAGATTATGAAAACATCAAACAAATAGATAAAGACAGAGAATTATATTTAGTTACTAACAACAAAAAACAGGGAGTAATTAACTCAAATGGAAGTATTATTGTTTACTTGGAATATGATCAAATAGGAATTGACTCAACAAGATTTGCAAGTGATAACATAAAAAATCAATATTTATTATATAACAAATGTATTCCTGCTAAGAGAAATGGAGTTTGGGACTTATTTGATTACAATGGCAAAAAAATAACAAAAGAATCATATGATGACTTAGGATGTGCTATAGGCAGTGGAAACAAAGATGAAAGAAATGCTAATAATGTATTATTAATTCCAAAACATGAGGGAATTGTAGTTAGAAAAAATGATTTATATGGCATAATAGATAGTGATGGAAATTCATTGGTACCAATTGCTTTACAATCAGTATATTCTACAACTTCAGAAGGTGAAGAATCTTATTCAATGATATATAATAATGAAAAAATGGATGTAATTAAATATATTGATTATATAAAAGCAGAAAGAAGTAAACAAGAACAACAAAACAATAACAATACAAATAATAATACACAACAACAAACTAATACTAACAGCACAACTGAAACAAATAATCAAAATACCACAGAACAACCAAATAGTGGTGAGCAAAATACACAACAATAAATAAAAAAGGTATGTCTATATAAAGATATACCTTTTTTGTTCTAAAAAAATAATTAGAACATAAACTTACAGTAAGAAGTATAATGAAAGGAAATGCTGTATGGAAATAGAAAAAAATATTAATGAGCAAAGTGAAACAAAGAAAAACGTTATTAGAATAATAAAAGGAAGTATATTTTCAATTATTATTTCATTAATATTATTATTAATATTTGCAATATTATTATGTTATACAAATTTATCTGAAAATTCTATAAAACCAACAATTTTGGTTATTACAGGTGTTGGAATTTTAATAGGTAGTATGATTAGTGCAAAAAAGATAAGAAAAAATGGCTTAATAAATGGAGGCATGGTTGGTGCTGTTTATATTATAATTTTATATATGGTTTCTAGTTTAACTATTACAAATTTTTCTATAACTATCAATTCATTGACAATGTTAATTGTTGCAATAATAACTGGAATGATAGGCGGAATTATAGGAATAAATTTAAAATAATAAGCAGATTAAAAAGTCGAAAAATAGCGATTACTTTTAAGAATAAATTCCTGAAAATAGTTGCTATTTTTTTATTTTTAATATAAAATCTAAAAGTAGATTACATTTTAGGAGGAAATAAATTGATTACTTTAGAAGATGTAAAGAAAAATGACGAACTTACTCAATTAATACTGAGTTCGCAAAAGCAGTTAAATGCACTTGGCTATACAGAACACTCAATAAGACACATGAGTATAGTGTCACAAAGGGCAGGTGAATTACTTCAAACTTTGGACTATCCCGAAGAGAGAATAGAGTTAGCTAAAATAGCGGGTTATATGCATGATATAGGAAATTGTATTAATAGAGTAGATCATGCACATACAGGAGCAATTTTAGCATATCAAATTCTAAAAGATATGGGAATGAATGTGGAACAAAGAACTGAAATAATGATGGCAATTGGAAACCATGATGAACAAACAGGAACAGCAGTAAGTGACATATCTGCAGCATTAATATTAGCGGACAAGTCTGATGCTCACAGAAGTAGAGTAGTAAACCAGAATATTTCTACATTTGATAAACATGATAAAGTTAATTATGCTGTTACTGATTCAAAATTTATAATAGATAAGGAAAACAGAAAAGTAATTTTAGACTTAACTATTGACACAAAAATATCACCTGTATTAGATTATTTTGAAATATTTATGGATAGAACTATGATGAGCAAATATGCAGCCAAGTATTTAGGAATATGGTTTGAGTTAGTTATTAATGGTACTCGATTATTATAAAATACTTTGCCAAAGTATTATTTAAAATAAAAAACACAATGAAATAAAGGAAGGAATGAAAAAAATGAAAGCACTAGAAAGAACACTAATAATTCTAATAATAATTTTATTAGCATTAATCTCATTTGGAGGAATTTTGGTACAAAAAACTAAATTTGTAGAAAATATTTTACCAAAATATAAATTAGGTTCAGATTTATCAGAACAAAGAAATGTTACATTAGCTGTAAGTGATGCCAAAAAAGATGTATTTTACGATTTGAACGGAAATGTAGTTGATAAAGAAGGAGAAAATACAACTAAACAAGAAGAAGCTATTAACAAAGAGGATACATTAACCAAAGAAAACTATAAGGAAGTTAAAAAAATTGTAGAAACAAGATTAAATAATTTTAAGAAAATACAATATACTCCAGCAGGTTTAACAGAAAATAAAGCTGTTGACTATTATACAATAAAACAAGATGAAGAAACAGGAAAAATTATGTTAAAGATTCCTGAAACTGAAAGTACAGATATGTTACTTCAATATGTAGCTATTAGAGGAAACTTTACTATAACTGATGATCAAGAAAAGGTTTTAATGGATAATTCACATATAAAAGAAGCTAAAGTAGGTTATAATTCTACAGAAAGCGGTACAACAGTATATTTAACAATTAAGTTTAACAAAGAGGGAACTGAAAAATTAAAGGAAATATCTAATACATTTATAAAAACAACAGATGAAGAAGGCAATGACACTACTAAAAAAATTAGTGTAAAAATAGATGATACTGAAATGCTTAGTACATATTTCGCAGAAGAAATATCAAATGGAATAATTCAATTATCATTTGGAGCTGCAAGTACAGATGGTACTGAAGTTGCAAGTTACGCTCAAGAAGCAACCAACTTAGCTGTTTTATTAAATACAGGAAATTTACCAATAGTTTATACTATAGAAGAAAATCGTTATATATTATCAAACAACAATATTGAAGAATACCTTGTTCCTGCAATAGTTGTTATGAGCTTAGCATTAATAAGCATTGTAGTTTTAATAATTAAATACAAAGCAAATGGATTGCTAGCTACATTTAGCATTGTAGGGTATGTTGCAACATTATTAATTATAATTAGATTAACAAATGTAGTTCTTACTATAGAAGGAATTACTGGAATACTTGTTTCAGTAGCTTTAGATTATATTTTTATACTATATTTATTAGAAACAAAGCATAAGAAAGTAGAGAGCGGTTATGGACAAGTAGTTTTAAAATTTTTACCAATATTAATGCCAGTTGCAATTGCTACAATTATTTTCTGTTTTGTAAAATGGCTTCCAATATATAGTTTTGGAATGGCAATGTTCTGGGGAATAGTATTAATAATGCTATATAACCTTGTTATAACTAAAGCACTTGTATTTGAAAAAAAGTAAAGGAATGTGATAAAAAATGAGCAAAAAAATAATTTATGGAATACTTATTCTAACAATAATAGTTGGGGCTACACTAATAGCAACAATTGGATTGAATTTAAGTATAGAATATAATGAAAATACTAAGATATATGTATATATAGGAAAAAAATTCGAAAATAAAGAAATTAAACAAATAGCTTCTGAAGTATTTAAAACAAATAAAGTTACAGTAAGAAAAGTAGAAGTTTATGAAGATATGGCATGTATTACAACTGAAAAACAAAATAGCGAAAACTTAAATGAAAGAATCGAAGAACTAAATGCAAAAATAAATGAAAAATATGAACTAGAGAACAAAACAGAAGACATAGTTACAAAAAATGAGCCAAAAATAAAAGTATATACAATTGTAAAACCATATATTTGGCCTGTAATAATAAGTTCAGTAATTATAATAATATGTTCTGCAATAATATTTAGAAAAATTGGTATTATAAAAACAATTATTACTTATATATTATCAATATTAGGTTCTCAAGCTCTTTACATGAGTATAATTGCAATTGCAAGAATACCAGTAGATAAATATACAATGCCTATTGCATTAATAGTCTATATGATTGCAATTACTGCAACAACAATAATAAAGCAAAAACAATTAGAAAATTATAAATTAAATGAAAAGTAAACAAAAAACTAATAAACCTCATACTATATAGTGTGAGGTTTATTTTTGTATAAACAAAAAAATATAGTGCATAAAAAGGAAAGTGAAGTGCAATGCTAAATAAAATAAAAAATTTTTTTTATCGTAGTATAAATGATAAAGAAATAAGTTACAAAAAAGCTAAAGAAATTATAAATGAAACAAATGGAATTTTACTTGATGTTAGAAGTCAACAAGAATACAATGAAGAGCATTTACCAAATGCAATTAATATAAATTTATACGATTTACAAAAGGAAGTATTAAAAAAAATACCAAACAAAAATACTACAATTGTCACATATTGTTCATGTGGAATAAGGAGTAAAAAAGCAAAAGAGATACTTGAAAATATAGGCTATACTGAAGTATATAATTTGAAAGAAGGGTTATACTGTTACAGAAAGGAGCTTTGAACTTGAATGAGATCATTTTGCTTTAAAACTAACAACACAAAAATAATAAGTTATTTATTAAAAAGAATAGAAGAAATTGATTTTGAAGATTTAGTTTATTCAGAAAATAAATTTAAAATATATAAAAATGTAATTCTTCATTATAAAGGAAAAGAATATAAAAAATTTAATAAATTTTTAAGTAGCTTATTAGAAGAAATTGTAATAGAGTTTTATGAAGAAAAAATTTTAAAGCAACTTATAAATTATAATTATTTTTATTTTGATGATTATGAAAGAAAAGGTATACTTGACAATTGTATAAGAACAATAGAACCAGATGAGTATATGAAAAATATATCTCAACAAAAGGATGTTGTAGAATATTTTAATGAAAATAAAAAAATGATTTTAGATGGATTTGTATATTTTAGATTAAAAGATTATATTAAATATTTGGATGAGGTAGTTGATTATGCTGTAAATCAATTTATAGTAGAAAAGGAATATAAAGAATTTATAAATTTATTAAAAGTTTATGTAGAGACAAGAAAGCCAGAATATAAAACTTTGCATTTAATTTATTTGAATAATGAATCAATTTTGCTAGATGAAGAAAAAAATATAGTGTCGGTTTCAGAAAATATTTATAATGCAAAATATTTATCAGATATTTCGTTTTCGTCAAATGACTTTGCACTAAATGCATTATTAACTTTATTACCTGAAAAAATAGAAATACACTTAATAGATGATGAAGATGAGTTTATAAATACATTAAAACTAATATTTGAAGGAAGAGTCTTTATATGTAAAGAATGTGAAATTTGCAAAACCTATAAAGTGTTAAATAAGGCAAGAATTCTTCACAACAATAATTAAACATGATATCTATTTACTAATTACAAAAAATGTGATATAAATATAGTATCAAAATAATGGAGGTTGTTATGGAGCAAGAAAAAAAGAAATTAATTACAATTTTAGCACCAGCATATAATGAACAAGAAGTTTTGAATTTACTATATGAAAGATTAGTAAAATTAATGGATGAAAACACTAATTATGATTTTGAAGTATTATTAGTAAATGATGGTAGTAAAGATAGAACATTTGAAATTATGAAAGAGCTTAGAGAAAAAGACAAGAGAATCTGCTATTTAAATCTTTCTAGAAACTATGGAAAAGAAACAGCAATGATAGCAGGTTTGGATTATTGTAAAGGAGATGCAGTAGTTATTATTGACGCAGATTTACAAGATCCACCAGAACTAATACCAGAAATGATTAAATATTGGGAAGAAGGCTATGATGATGTTTACGCTAGAAGAAGAACTAGAGATGGAGAAACATGGCTTAAAAAGTTCACATCAAAAATGTACTATAGAATTTTACAATCATTTACAAGTATACAACTTCAAATAGATACTGGAGACTTTAGATTACTTGATAGACGTTGTGTAGAAGCATTAAAGTCAATGAGAGAAAATCAGAGATATACAAAAGGCTTATTTAGCTTTATAGGCTATAATAAAAAAGAAATATTGTATGATAGAGATGCAAGAGCAGCTGGAAAGACAAAATATAATTATGGAAGAATGATTAATTTATCAATTGATGGTATTACATCATTTACAACATCACCTTTAAGATGGGCAGCTATTTTTGGAATGGTAATTTCATTTGTTGCATTTGTATATATGATATATATAATAATAAAAACAATAGCAACAGGGGTAGATGTACCTGGTTATGCATCATTAATGGTAGTTATATTATTCTTAGGTGGAATTCAATTGGTATTTTTAGGAGTTATTGGAGAATATTTAGGAAGAACGTTTAATGAAAGCAAACATAGACCTTTATATTTTATTGAAAGATATAATGAAGAAAAGGAAACAAACGAACATTTAAATAAATAAGAAAAGTGGCTTCGCCACATGTACAGGGTTGCTTTGCAACCCGTACAGCCTAAGGTAACTTAACCTTGTTGTA
>CAKPKQ010000019.1 GCA_934167305.1 uncultured Clostridia bacterium
GTTTTTAACTTCTCTATTAATCTTTTTTATTATTGCATTTAGTTTTTTTGTATCAATATCTTCAGAATCTTCTTTCAACAAATTATCTTTATCATTTACATCTATTGAATCTAATAATTCTTGTTTTTCTCCATCCAGATTTGTTAATTCATTTGTATATTCTTCAAGAGATTCCTTTTCTCTCCTGTAATACTCATTTTGAACTAAATCATATGTTAAAATTCTTCCATTATATCCATCTTGACATTCTTCTAATTCTTTCTTTTTATTCTTTTTATATATCTTATTAGGGTCAACTATATTAAGAGCTTTCAACCCATCTTTTTGTAATATTTCTAAGTCTAATAAAATAGTTTCCCAGTTATCGTTAAATATTTGATATGCATCATAAAAATCTACTAACTGTACCTTACTAAATTTTTCTCTTATTTTTTCGGTTATCACTTCTTTTTCCTTAAATATATTTAAGGATTGACAATTATCTATTAATTCATTTTTTAAATATACCTTTAAATCACTAAAAATTTCTTTATACTTATTAACAAATTCTTTTACATTATCGTTTTTATATACAATTTCCTCTATATTTCCGCTAATTATTTCAGAATATGGAATATCTTTTTTATTAAATATTTGGTTCCTTAATGATGGAAAAGCATTCCAATATTCTTCCATTGAATCAATTTCATAATCTGGAATTCCTCCAAACATACTACCATATATATCACTATACTCTTCTGGTATACTTGAATCCACATATCTAGGAATATTTAGATTATAATCATTATTAATTATCTCTTCTTTACTAACAACTCTTGAATATTTTTCTATACTTTTTCTACCAAATATAGTATCTAATATTTTTTTTATGTCTTTCTCTCTTAATTTATTTTTATTTCCATCTTTTGTAAATCCCTTTGAAGCATCTATTATCAATACATCATTATTTGTTCTATTCTTTTTTAAGACCATTATTATAGTTGGAATACCCGTACCAAAAAACATATTTGCTGGCAACCCAATTATTGTATCAATATTATCCTTATTTATTAAATTTTCCCTTATTTTTTTCTCTTCTCCACCTCTAAATAGTACTCCATGAGGTAAAACTATTGTCATGATACCATCAGGATTTAAGTGATATAAATTGTGTAATAAAAATGCATAATCTGCTTTAGATTTAGGTGCAATTCCATATTCTGAAAATCTTGGATCAACATCAGCTCCTGAAGTATCCCAAGTTTGAGAATATGGAGGATTTGAAATTGCTGCATCAACTCTAACTAATTCATAAGTATGTTCTTTATCATTATCTTCAAAGAAAGGCCAATCATCTGCTAAAGTATCATTATTTCTAACAACGATATTGGATGGTAAAATATCTCTCATAAGTAAATTCATCCTTGTTAAATTGTATGTATTTTCTATTAATTCCTGAGCATAATATTTTATTTTATTTTTTTCTGTCATATGTTTTGAAATAGTTTGTCCAATATTAATTAATAATGATCCTGATCCTGAAGTTGGATCATATATACTAATTTCACTTTTATCTTTCAAATGCTCTGCAACAATCTCTGACATTAAAAGTGAAGCTTCATGTGGGGTATAAAACTCTCCTGCTTTACCTGCATTTGCAGCAAAATTTTTTAATAAAAACTCATAAATAAATCCTAATACATCATAATCTTGACTGCCATCTGTGGGTATTTCAACTATTAAATCTAATAATGATCGTGCCGCTTTAGTTCTTTCGGGATCACCTGTTCCCAATGAATCTAACCCTTTGCTTAAAGTAACAAAAATATCTGAATAAACCTTTTTAAAATTTTGTCCTATATTCTTGTCAAATGCAGTCAATGCAACTCTTACATCTTTTATTTGAAAATCATTATTTTTTTCTGAAACCCAAGAAGAAAATAAGTTTTTCCCTGCAATAAAATATCCTAAATGTTTCTTGCAACTTTCAACTGTATCATGATCTTCTTCTGTTAATTTTTTTATTTCATCATCTGAAAAATATAATTTCTCTTTTAAATATTTTTCTTCTTTATTTGATATATATTTATAAAAAACAAAACCCAACATATAATCTTTATATGCATCTGCAGAAACTTTTCCTCTCAAAGCATTTGCTCCTGCCCAAATTTTTGACGCTAATTGTTGTTTATTCATTACAAATTGCCCCCTTATTTTACTTATAATAATTCTATTATATTTTATATCATAATTCGACTTTTTTCTCAATAAAATCAAATAAATTTGCTTTACAAATTTTTCTACTTTATTCGACATATTTCTACTTTTAAAAAAGGGATTGGGATTTCATCCCATTGAATAGAATTTGAGCAAAGCAGAAATTTCGGTCTACCAATTTCAGTGCTTGCTGGGACAGAAAGTTGAATTTTCGGTCTACCAAATTCATTGCTTGCTGGGACAAGAAAATGACTTTATTGAATTTTTTATGCACCAATTTAGGTACATTAATTATCCCTTTTTATGTTCCAATAAGGCAGAAAAAAGTACCTGGACTTTTCCAAATCCAAGTACTTTTTGCTTCTCTTTTTAGATTTCTTTTATAGCATGTTCTCTCCTATAAAAGTTCAAGTGTTGTATCTCTAAGTTCATCATTTTATTACTTATGACTTTGCATGGTACTGTTTTAAGTCCTGCGTTTTTTGCAGCAATAAATGTATTTAAACAATTATAAAGTACATAATCTTCTCCTATCTTAGTAACATTAAATGGTCTTTTAACTCCGAATAGTTTTATTCTTTGTTCCATATTTTTATGCAAATCGTCAACCTTTTCTCTAAATTCTTTGTCGCCTATTTTTATTTTTTCTACTGGTATATTTTTAATTTCTGAATCTTTTATCATAATTTATTCCTCTCTTTCTATTTACTTTTTTTATTTTTTATATTAAAATATATTTAACTTGATGGGGTTAGTATTTTTAAGTTTGCAGACTTTATACTAACTCTTTTTTCATGCTTTTTAGTTTTATTCCAAAGCACATTTGATACAATTTTGATATTATTGCATCTACCAAATCTGGATCTTTGCTATAACTAAATCTTTCAATTAATCCATCTTTATTAAACCTAGTTGTAATAATTATTGGTAATCCATTTTCATATCTATTTTGAATTATTGTGTATAATTTTTCTAATGCCCAGTTACTTATTTTCTCTGTTCCTAGATCATCAATTATAAGCATATCAGCATTTGAATAAATCTCTATTAATTCATTTTCTGATTTAGTATTATTTTCATAAGTTTCCCTTATTCTATCCAATAGATTGGTTAATCTCTCCATTAAAACTATTTTATCGTTCTCTATTAGTTTGTTTGCGATAGCTGCTGCTAAATGTGTTTTACCTACATCTGACTTGCCCATTATTATCAGACTATCGGATTTCATTGTATCTTTATTCTTATTGATATAATCATTTACAACGTCTAACACATACTTATTACTAGAGTCAAAATAAAAGTTTTCTAGGTTCATTTCTTGTAATTTTCTGCCTATATAGTTTTGTTTATAAATTGTATTTATAATATCTCTAATTCTATTTCTTTTTTGCTGTTCATATTCTTTATTGTCTATTTCCTGCCAATACTCTTTAGATTTACTACAATCACATCTTTCATATTCAATACTATCTTCAGAAATATTTACATATAAATAATCAAATCCTATTGGTTGTAATTCTTTACCACAAAATTCACATCTTTTGAATCTATTGTGTATAACTTCATCACAATTTGTATTCTCTGAATCCATTGTTTTCCTCCTCTCTTATATTTTCTTCTTTTCTTATTTCTTTTGTTATCTTTTCTTCTCTTTTCTCTTCTGTAGCGTTATCTAACGTTAGACTAACGTTAGTTTTTTCTTGTTCTTTTTTTAATTTTTCACTAAAACGTCTTTGTCTTTCACGATTTTTAATTAAGTAATCTTCTTGTCTATCAAGGCTTTGGTACTTGTTCCAATTTTTTATAACAAATACTTCTCCATCCTTTTTAAGCATTTCCAGTTCTAGAAATTTTTCCAATATTTTGCTCATTTTTTTCGAAGATTTTCCCATAATTTTCGAAAATTCTTTAATAGAAATAGGATTATTTCCAATTATTAATCTTCCACCATCTCCACATTCTACTGCTAATGATAATAATTGAATCCATATTCTAAAATATGTATCTCCATCATTAAGTCCTAAAAGCAATTGGATTTTTCTATTACAGAAAATATTCTTTTCTAGTTTGAACCATTGAATATCATACATGTCCTCCTTTCCTCGCTTTCTATTAAATTAGTAATTAACTGATTCTTGTTCTTTAGAACTTAAGTATTCATCTAATGCTTGTACTCTAAACAAGAATTTTCCACCAACTTTAGAGCATGGTATTTCTTTTCTTCTTACTAATTGATTTATTAACCAATAAGATATTCCTAAATACTCTGCTGCTTCTTTCATTGTTAGTGTTGTCCTTTGTACTTTTTGTAGTTCCATAAAATCACCTCCTATTTTTTTGTATTTAGCACTTGACTTTTGCTAACAATTAAATTATAATAACAATAGTTAGTTTTGTAAAGTACATTGATGAATCTTTGAAAACAATGATTTATGTATATTTACAAATAATCAATTGTTAACAGGAGATAACTATGAAAAAATTAGATTTTGATAAGAATATAAAAATTTATTCTATTGCCAGTAATCATTATCAGGGCTTAAGTTTAAAATCAATTTTATATACACCTATACCTTATAGAATACCTGTGGCATTTGCAGAAACAGAAAACTCTGCAAATGATACAGAGAAATATATAAAAGAAACATATAGTAAAGAAGAACAAGAGGCTCTTGCACATAATGATAAAATTAATACTGAATTTTGGAATGCATTATTAAAACTTAAAAATCCATCTGAAGAAGAAACAGTTGCTTTATCGAAAAAATATCAAGCTAAATTAAATGATTTTAAATATACAGCTCCAGACGAATTAAGAAATATTACTACAAATGACAATATAAATAAAATAGCGGGATACTTTGTTATAGATTCAAACGCTCTTATTAATATAAATGGAGAATTACTGATAGAATTCCTAAATCTAGATTTTAATAGATTTAATGATTTTATTGTATTTTTTACTAAATACTTTGGAATGTTTATAGATTCATTTGATGATTCTGATATTAAAGACATAAAAATAGACGAATTAACTGATTTAAATATAATATTTTCTCTCGCAGAAACAGCATATAACTTAAGTAAAAATGAAATTATTTATACGCAAAAACTATTTACCGACTTTGTAAATCTTCTTTATGGATATAACAATGATAAGGAAATTGAATCTCTTACATTAAAGCAGAAATTTTATATTTTTTATGAAGAGCATAAAAAAGAATTAGATAAGTTTTCAAGTAATTATCAACATTATGGTTCTTTTAATTTTGAATACTCACAAGTATATGCAGAGGATTTAAAACACAAAAACACTTCTGAATTAATTAAGAAAATTAAAAAACTTGATTCCATTGGAAATAAAATATCTAGTGATAATGGCATTCTAACCCAAAATATATATACAGTGTTTTATATTTCACTATACAATTTAGTTATAAATGACAATGAACTAATTAGACAGTGCAAAAATTGTCACAGATATTTCCTAACGACTAAATCTAATACATTCTTTTGTGACAATATCTATTATGAAGGTAAAACTTGTAAAGAAGTTGGAAATCAGTTAAAGCAAAAACAAAAAGAAGATGAAAATCCCGTGTATGGTAAATATAGAAAAAAATTTGCTAATAAAGCTACATTGTTAAAAAGAAATCCTGATATATATTCAAAAGAAGATTACGATAATTGGAAAAAAGAGGCACAACAATATATACAAGATATTAAAAAAGGAATAAAAACAGAAGATCAATTTAATAAATGGTTAGATAAATAATAAATTTTATATTTGCAAAAGGAGAATACTATGAAAACAAGAAAATTTTTAATTAAAATAATAATATTAAGTATTGCTTTACTAGTTACTATAGAATTAATACTTGCTCATTTTTCATTAATAAATGATACTATATTTAATATTTTCCAAGATATTTATATAAGTTTAGGTATAACATTTTTTATTTATATTGCTGAATATTTAGACTTTAAAAGAAATATCATAAGTAAAATCTTTGAAGAAATTTTGCGAATTTATAGGAACATATTGATGATAAAAACAACATTAAATATTCAAAATGCATCTATTGAAAAGGTAAAGAGCATTATTCAAAATGAATTTTCAACTAGCATAACTAATTTAAAGATTATTACAGGAGATTATACTAAATTTTTTAATAAATCAAATTCATGTATAGTAAAGATTGTTAATACCTTCAGTAATACTTTAGTAAATTGTGCCATTTCTATGAAATCAATAAATGATAAAGAAGAGCTTGATAAATGCTTAAATCAGTTAATTCTTGATATAAAACAAGAAACTCATTCTATAAAACAATTAAAAGAACGTCTCGATGAAGCAGACGGAATGAATCCTATATTATTTGATATATATAACAACAAAAAAAGCTCAGATGAAATATTAAATATTTTTAAAGATTAAGTTAAAACTTAATTAATATATTCTCCCTCCCACCCATAGGTATGCCTGAAAGGAGGTGAAAAAGGTAATGGCTGGGAGTATTGAAAAAAGAGGAGATAGTTACAGATTAGTCTGCGTTGTAGGATACAACTTGCAAGGAAGACCTATTAAAAAAAGCAAAACTGTTCATTGCAGTAAAAAAGAAGCTAAAATAGAACTTGCTAAATTCGTTGCAGATGTTCAAAAAGGTATGTATGTCGAAGGAAAATCTCTTAAATTTACAGATTTTGTCGAAATATGGAAAAGAGATTATGGCTCAAAAGAACTTGCACCTTCAACATATAAAAGATATCTTGGAATTTTAGAAAGTAGAATTATACCTTTTTTCGGACATTTTCGTGTTGATAAAATAAAGCCAACAGATATTATGCAATTCTATGATCTGCTAAGTAAAGATACTCAAATAGTAAGGAGAAAAGACAATAATGGTAAAAAGACAGGAAAACCACTTTCACCAAAAACTATACTAGAACACCATAGACTTCTTCGTGCTATGTTACAAAAAGCAGTTTATTGGCAAATGATAGTATCTAATCCTGCTGAACGTGTTCAAGCACCTAAAACTAAAAAGCCTAAAAGAAAATATTATGATGATGAACAAAGCAAAGCTTTAATATCTGGCTTAATGGAACTTACTGAAGAACAATTCAAATATAAAGTTGCAATCATCTTAACAATATTTACTGGAGTTAGACTTGGAGAGCTTATGGGACTTGAATGGGACGATATAAATTTTAGAGAAGGTATTGTTAGTATAAATCGTTCTAGTCAGTATTTAGCAGACAAAGGAGTATTTACAAAGACACCTAAAACAGAAAGCTCTATCAGAGACGTTGCTATACCAGATTTCGTTGTTTCTTTACTTGAAGAATATAAATACTGGTATGATGAACAAAAATATCAATATGGAGAATTGTGGGTTGATTCTAATAGGTTATTTGTTCAAGCAGATGGCAGACCTATGCATCCTTCTACTATTAGCAAATGGTTTGAAAAATTTGTAGCACAAATTGGACTACCTGTAATTAACTTTCATGGACTAAGACATACGAATGCTACTTTATTGATAGCACAAAATATCGATGTCTCAGTTGTAGCAGCAAGACTTGGACATGCACAAATTACAACAACATTAAATTTCTATGTACATCCTATTATTTCTCATAATAAAACTGCAGGATTTGCATTAGAAAACTTGCTACTACCACAAAATTAGTTAATATCTTTTTTCACTAAAGTCATTAAACTTTTCACGATAAAAAAAGTAAAAGACTACTAAATTATTTTTTAGGTTTCCCATAGTCTTTTACTGAAATTTTATTAGAAATATCAATAAGTTGTGAGGATTTCTTCCCCAAAATTTCCCCAAATGGCACTTTTTAGGGGTAAAATAAAAAATAGCAAATCTCTGAAAGACTTGCTACGCTTTGGTTGCGGGGGTAAGACTCGAACTTACGACCTTCGGGTTATGAGCCCGACGAGCTGCCAACTGCTCCACCCCGCGATGTATTTAGTTTTCTTAACCTTTATTAGTATACTTCTTTTTCTTAGTGTTGTCAATATATATTTAGAAAAATCCTTGATTTCACAGATTTTTTATTTAATATTAGCCATTTATTTTAATCTGCATCTATATTAATTATACCTAGCATGAGCTCAGCCTTTACCTTGCTCATGCTATAATTCTATGCTATTTTACCATTATATATTCCTTTATATTTTCAAATTTTGCTTCTCCTATTCCTTTTACTTCTTGTAATTCATCTATTGATGTGAATTTTCCATTTTGCTCTCTGTATTCTATTATCTTTTTTGCTATTGATGGGCCTATTCCTGGCAATTCTTCAAAGTCTTCTTGCTTTGCTTCATTTATATTCACTTTTTGCTTTTTACCTCCTTCTACTTTATCTTTTATAATCACATTATTTCCACTTTCTGCAGTTATATACGCCTTTTCTTCGTTTGCTTCTCTTTCTTTTTTGTTTGGTATATATATTTTTTGTCCGTCTGATAGTACAAATGCCAAATTTACTTGGTCCAAGTCCGCTTCTTCTGTTACCCCTCCTGCTTGCTCTATTGCATCTGCAATTCTTGATTCTTCAGGCAGTTCTATTATTCCAGCATTTTTTACTTCTCCTGTAATATGTACCATTATTGTGTTTCCTCTTTTCTTATCTGGTTCCGTGTTTGCATAAAAATCATTGAAATCATATTCTTCTTCCGCCTTATTTGCCATATATATGTATACCCCCACTCCTATTATTATTAATGCCCCAACTATCCCTATAGCTAATTTTTGTTTAAAACTTAATTCCATATTTTTATCTCGCACATCAAACATGTACGAACTCCTTTCTTTTTAGCATTATCCTTCCAAAAAACTTGAAATTTTGGCAATTTTAATATATATTTATATTTGTAACTTAATATAATAAACTTATAGGAGAAATTTCATGAAGAAACTTAAAATAATATTTTTTATTTTTATATTTTTAATGCAATTTATCATATTTTTATCTCCTTCTTATGCTGATAGTGATAATTTAAAAACATACTGTCCTTCATGTATTTTGATTGAAGCTAATACTGGAAAAGTCTTGTATGAGAAAAATGCCAATGATGTAAGGTTTCCTGCAAGTACCACTAAAGTTATGACTGCTATTTTGACTGTTGAAAACTGCAATCTTGATGATGTCGCAACAGTTAGTCACAATGCTGTTTATTCTATTCCTTATGATTACACGCATGCTAGTTTAAAAGAAGGTGAAGAACTTACAATTGAGCAACTTTTGTATGCTCTAATGATTCCTTCTGCAAATGATGCAGCAATAGTTTTAGCAGAGCATATTTCTGGTAGTGTTGAGGAATTTTCTAAATTGATGAATAAAAGAGCTGAAGAGCTTGGTTGTAAAAATACTCATTTTGTTAATCCAAATGGTATTCATAGTAAAGACCATACCTCTACTGCCTATGATTTAGCTTTAATGGGAAAATTTGCTATGCAAAATAGCATTATAAGAAAAATTGTTTCAACTAAACAATTCACATTACCTGCAACAAATAAATATAGTAAAGCTGACAGAACTTTTAATAATTCAAATGATTTATTAAGTACATATAGCAGATATTATTATGAAGGAACTACTGGTGTTAAAACTGGTTATACTGGTGAAGCAGGAAATTGCATTATTGCAAGTGCTAAGAAAAATGATTTTGAAGTTATTTTGGTCGTACTTGGTGGTGAGTCTACAAATACTGGTTTAAGCCAAAGATATTTAGATTGCAAAACTTTATTTGATTATGCTTTTAATAATTACTCATTAAAAACACTAAATGAAAAAAATGCTGTTTTAAAGCAAATTACAGTTCGTGGAGCTACTCAAGAAACACAAAATTTAAATGTTCTTATAAAAGATAAAATAGAAATTTTTGCTGAGAATAGTGCAGATTTGTCTAATTTGGAGCCTGAAATTACTTTGAATGAAAATTTAATGGCACCAATTTCTGCTAATAGCGCAATTGGTAAAATAACTTATAATTATGATGGTCAAACATACTCATCTGATTTAATTGCAGAAACTCAAGTATTATCATCTGATTTTCTGCCACTTTTATTTAGAATTTTATTAATTTTCTTAGTTTTATACTTATTATTTTTACTTTTGAAAAAGCCACAAAACACAAACAAAAAGAGTAAAAAAACTTATAAGAGAAAATCTAAAGGCGGAAATTTTAAATTTACACAATTTAGTAATTATTAAACATAAAAGGACACTAATTTAATTAGTGCCCCTTTTTCTTATTCATCTCTACCTAAAATAATTGTAACATCTACATCTGTTTCTTCTGCAGATGAACTTTTTTGTGTTTGTACCAATAGCTTTAATTCTTCTATTACTGCGTTTTCAACATTTCCTCTTTTTATTACTATACTATTGTCAATATTTGAAGTTTCTGAACTTTGTACATTAGTGTAACCTGCTTTTTTAAGTCTATTTTCTATTCTTTCTAATCTAACACTGTTTCCGCTTCCATTTAAAACTTCAATTTTGATTTCTGTTTTATCAATTCCAGTTGTATCAACACTACTTGTATCTATTTCTTCATCTTGAAGTTCTGGATTTAAAAATAGCTCATCAATTATCTTTGCAGTCTTTTTCTCATCTGCTGCATAAATCCAAACTCCATTTGTCAATTCAGATGCACCTGGTAATTGTTCTGTTCTTAAGTTTTCAATGTTAAACTCAACTATATAAGGAATATAATCTTTAACAACATTGAAATCTATATTTGTTTCAACATATTTTTGTGCTATATCAATAAATTCATTTATTTTTAAAATATTTTCAACTTTTAAAGTTTGTTTTGCAAGTGCTTTTAAAAAGTTTCTTTGTGTTTTCATTCTTCCATAATCTTCAATTCCATATTCATATGGATATGTTGAACCATCATTATTATGTCTAAATCTAACAACTTGCTCTGCCTTATCACCGTCTAGTTTTTGAACCCCAGCTTTTAAGTTGATATGTAAATTTTGTCTGCTTGAATCATACTTCATGTCAATTGGTACATCAAATGTTACACCACCTATTGCATCAACTAATGCTTTAAAAGCTTGAGTATCAACTTTTAAATAATACTTAATATCTAGCCCTGTCAACTCATTTACCTCTTTTAATGAATTTTGAGCTCCAGTTTGATATACCGCATTTATTTTATCCCAGCCAGTTGCTTGACTTTTATCATACCCAATAAATGTATCTCTAGGTATTGAGAGCATAGAAGCCTGTTGTTTTTGAGGATCATACTCTGCAATCATAATTGTATCTGTTAAGTTTTCACTTTGACCTAATAATAAACAGTAAATTTTAGGCAAAGTTTTTACAGTTTCTTGGTCATGACCAATTGCAGTAGCCAAAATTCCCTTTAATCCTCCACCATTTTTATGTACTTTATATGCAAATACTCCACCTACTGTTAATAAAAGTAGCAAAAGTATTAGTAATATTATTCTACCTATTCCTCTTTTTTTCTTTTTATTTGTTTGTTTTTTTTCTTTCAATTTTTTCACCTAATTTCCTTTTATTTGACAATTTATATAATAACAAAAATCTTGCCAAAAGGCAAGATTTTTAATAGAAATTTAAAATATGATTTTCAATAATAAATTATTATTATACATTGCACTTCCTATAAACGATTTTTGCAAAGCAATTATAAATGAAGTACCACTAACCATTGGGCTTATAAATGAAATTATTGCTAAAGCAATGTATATAATTACTAAAGATTGTAGTAATCCATATACTATTCCGCCTAATTTATCACATTGTTTTATAACTGGTAATTTAGTTATTAAATTTGCCAAGCCCTTGATAAATAGTAAAATAATTCTACTAACTATAAATAAACCAATTGCAACTGCTATATTTATAATCATAATAGCAACACTTCTTGCTGTTGATTCTACTATTGCTGTTTTTGCTTCATTTCCAGCCTTTTCTACTGATTCATTTATATAATTTGTAATAACATCTGGCATATTTTCTTGTGTTTTTTCTTCTTCTGGTTTTTGTTCTTCTTGTTTCAAAAAGCTTTGCTTAATTGCTTGTTCCAAGTTTTCATCCCAATTTGTTTTATCAATTATAAAATTTGAAACAGGTTTAAACAATACAAAAGCAATTATTAATGCTAATACAAATGACACTATTTTTAAAATCGAACCTGTCAATCCTTTATGATAGCCAATTAAAATACATAATGCAATTATAGCAACTATTACTAAATCAATTATTATACTCATTACAACTCCCCCTATAAATTAACAATTTCAATTTTGTCTCTATAAATAATTCCAGCCACTCCATCACCTAATATAATTTTTTCAATTACTTGAGAAGATGTATACCTTTTTATAAGCCAGGCATTTGTATCCACAAAATAAACTTCATCTCCTAAATTAATTGCTATTACATTGTTATATGAACTTACAGCCTTTGCAACCTCTTCAATTGTATATACATTTTCTTTTCCATTTGATGTATTTTGTATTTCCACAACTGTATCTGCACTAAATATTCCAGTTGATTTCTCATAAGTTCTAAATATATGTCCATCTAATTCTATATCTGCAAATGTAATTTTAGGATTGTCTTCATTTAATTTTACAAGTTCTACATCAACCCCTGATTCGAATTTATGAATTCCATCATCATACATACAAATCAACTGATTTTTATCTTGATATTTTATTCTTAAAATTAAGCTATCTTGTGGTGCATTATATGTATATTTTGCTTCAGTATTTTTTTCTTTTACATCTTTAATTGATATTATTTTTATATTTGATTGTATAACTGTTCCAGAGTTATTTACTTCTGCATAGGCAAACTCTGAATTGTCTGGCGACACATATGCATCTACTGCAATTGTATTTGATAAATAAGACTTAAACAATTCATTTCCCTTTTCATCAAATGTAATAATTACAGATTTATATGTTGTACCTGTTACTATTGCACACACATATCCATTTTTGTTTACAGTTACTTTATTTAAATTCCCATCTATATTTTTCTCCCAAATAACGTGATCATCTGATATTAAGTATATTTTTTGACTATTGTTTTCTGCAATTACCAAGTATTTTCCATTCACATCATATATTGGATTATTAATTTCAATTTTAACTTCTTTTTCTTTTTTCCCAGATGAGCTATATTCATTTAATGTATTTTCAGCAAGCACACAAATATATTTTCCATATGTAAAAATATTTGTATTAGAGTTATAATCTATTTCAATTATTGGCACATTTTCTTCTGTTACATCTTTTCTAAATATATGTTTATCCATAAAATCTCTAAAATTTTTGTTAGAATTATATATTACAGCTGATGTAATTACTAATATTATTAGCACAATAATAACAATCAATAAAGCCAACTTTTTTTTATTAAATTTACGGTCTTTTCTAAATTTTATTACTTTGTCCATTATTTTATTCCTTTATATTTTTATACAATAACTATATACTACATTTAGTTAAATTACAAGTATTTTACTTTCAAAATGGCCCAAATTTGTATTAATCCTAACACGCCAAATATCGGGTACAATAAACCTACTAAATTTGAAAAGCCAACTGGTACAACCAATACCGATATTATACAAATTACAATAGTCCATAATTTATCGTTTTTATTAATGTTTTTTATAAATCCATAACCCGAAGCTATTGCAGTTGTAAATATTGCAATTAATATAACTACCCCATAAATCACAGAATATATATTTCCAAATTCTTTTGTTATTTGTATAAGTGGTAATTCCAAATTTTGTACATAGTTACTTCCTCTTAATAATAAAAAGTACAAAATCAATCCAAGAATACATAAAATTGCACTACACAATATACTGCATATTTTTGCTTGACTTCGTCTTTTTATATATGTATTTAACTCAATCAAAATTGGAATTAACAAAATACTGTTATAACTTGCATACAATATGCTACTAAATAACCAACCTGTGCAATAATTTATTGGACTATTATTTCCAATAATAAAATCAATATTTTTAATTTCAAGGTAACATATAAAAACACATAAAAAAGGAATCAAAATAGTGTTTATATAAACAATACCTTTTGTATTATTTCTAAATGTTATATAACACAAAATGCTAATACATACTGCTGGAATGTAAATTAAAATTTGAAACTCTTGATTAAAATATGCACTAAATCCTGCTATCATCACAAAAAAAGACATAAGCAAAAAGCATTGAATTATTATTTGCATAGTTTTATTAAGCTTTTTATTTGAACTTAATACTGATAAAAATTCTGAATATGATTTAATTGATCTTTCCCTTATAATTTTAAATACTTTATAAACAATATATCCAGTTATTGTGCATGAAATTACCATTCCTGCAATTCCCATTACACCATATTTATTAAAAAATAAATATATTTCTTGACCTGAAGCAAAGCCAGCTCCAATAGTTGTTCCAATTATTACAAAAATAACTTTTAAAACATTTTTCATATAAAAACTCCTTCATATAAAATATATGAGGGAGTTTTTAATTTTATTTCTTTCTTCTTCTAACTTGCCATACTACAATTCCTGCGACAATTATAACTGCTGGTATAATAAATATTATTAATAACACAATATTTAATTGTCTAGCTGTAACATCATATGTATCAACTGACTCAGTTGTTTTACGAATTGTAATATTGTCTTCTCTATCAGTTAAATATGACACTGTATTTAGTAATACATCTTCATTATTATAAAATTCTATTGGATATTTCATATTATATGATATTTGCATATTTGTTGCAAACATTGTATTAGAAAATATTATTGCTTTTGACTTAGTATTTTCATCTATAGCTTTTGTAAGCATTGCTGCAACAACAGCATTTTTTGCATCTTTATCACTTGATATTTTATTTTTACTTCCATTTGTCAAATCTGTACGTAAAAATGCTTTGTTACTAGTTGTAGCCATAGTTTCAACTGTTACATTTTTCTTTTCTAATTCTTCTGCAGAATCAAATGTTAATTCACCTGCATTTAACATACATATATTTAATTCCATATTAATGTTTTTTACAATTTCAGAATCACTGTTTATTTTTGTAACAATAAAGCTTGGAGCTCCTGAAATCATATTTTGATCATTTCCTTCTAAAATTAGTCCATCAGAGACCTTCACTCCATACTCATCCAAAACTTTTTGGAAGTTAGGTGTTTTTATATTATCTAAGTTTGGATCTAATAATAGTAATAAATTTCCACCATTTTTTATATATTTTAAAATTTCATCTTTTTCCTTAACAGAAATGTCATCTTTTAAAGATGTAATAACTAGCAATTTACAGTCTTCTGGCACACTTCCAGTTTTTAATAAATCTATAAATTCTACTTCATTTATCTCTGCACTAAGAGCTGTTTCTAATGAATTAAAATATGCTTCTGTATAAAGGTCATGACCTGTCAAAAAACATATTTTAGGTTTTACATTTGTAATAACATCTAATATTGTATTTGTCATAGACTCTTCTGTAGTGTCTATTTGTTGATATGTTGTGTAATCATATGTATATAAGTCATTACTTGTTAATATTTTTGATTTTGATTCACTTTCTATAACAATAAAAGAATCCGCATCTGTTACACCATATTGCTTTTTCCATTCTGTTTTTGAAACCAAATCACTAAGTTCCTCAACTTTTATATTGTTGTTTAAAGCAGCATATTTATATGCAAAATCTTTTACATATTCAGTCATATTATATACTGTAATTGTAACTTCTTGGTCTAAATTTTTAAGCTTATCTTTTGTTTGTTGCGAAATAGAATAAATTTTATCTGTTGTAAAATCTAAATCACTTATATTTGCCTTTTTTACAAAATAACTAATTGCAATAAAAGCACATATTATAATTGCAAAAAGCAAAATAGTAAGTACAATGCTTTGTAGCCACTTCTTTTTTATAATTTCTATAAATTTATCTTTCATGCTTTTTCATCCTTTCTATTATTTTATTGATTTTTTTCTTTGCATAATAATAATTGTAAATAAAATAAATACTATTGTTATTCCCACTAGGTTAACAACCTCAGATACCGATATAAGCCCTGCTGGGAATTTTTGATAACTACTCATTAAATCAATAATAGAAAAGCTACTATTAATATTTGGTAAAAACCATGAACTTACAAAAAACACTATTGTTATAACTGCTGAAATAATTTGGTTTTCTGTTAAGCTAGATATAAACATTCCTATAGAAATTGCAGCCATTGCAACTAGTAAAAATCCTAGTATCATAACAAGTGTTGGGGCTAAACTTGGAGCTTTAAAAAAGCATAAAATTGCATAATAAACAATAGAAAATACTAATGTTATTACTATTACACTAACACCTGCCAAAAATTTTCCAAGTACAATTTCTGTAATACTTCTAGGAGATGTTAATAACAATTGCTCTGTTCCATTTTTTCTTTCTTCTGCAAACATTCTCATTGTTAATATTGGAACAATAATTAATAAGCCATATCTTGCAGTATTAAAATATAATGCTCCCATATCATAACCATTATTTAAAAATGTTGTTAAATAAAAGAATAAACTAAATATTAATAAAAATACACCAATTGTTATATAACCTGTAGGAGATAAAAAATAACTTTTTAATTCTTTTTTATATATTGCAAACATTACTCTTTTCCCCCTTTGCTTTGAGCTTTCTTTTCTTCTTTTTCGTTTATTTCTTCTTTTGGTTCTTCTTTTTTATCAGAATCAATTAATTTTATAAATGCTTCTTCCAATGTAGACTCATCCTTTTTAAGTTCCAAAATTGTGATATCTTCTTTTGGTAAAACTTCAAATAATTTCTTTCTTAAGTCCACATTTTCTGCTGATGTTATGGCATATTGTTTTGTGCCATCTTTGTTATTTTTAACTAATTTAATTTTTTCTATTTCACTAATAACTTCTTTTAAACTATCCATTTTTTTGTCTTTGTCCTCAACAGTAACAAGAATAGTATTTTTTTCTTTTGTTTTATTTTCTAAGTTTTCTGGAGTATCTATTGCAATAATTTTGCCACTATTAATAATTATTACTCTTTCACAAATTTGACTTACTTCTGATAAAATATGGCTACTTAAAATTACAGTATGCTTTTTCCCTAGTTCTTTTATCAAACTTCTAATTTCAGTAATTTGTTTTGGGTCAAGCCCCACTGTAGGTTCATCAAGAATTATCACTTCTGGGTTTCCAACTAATGCTCCTGCCATACTTACTCTTTGTTTATATCCTCTTGATAAATTCTTAATCAATTTATTTTGTACATCTTTTAAACCTGTTTCTTCAAGTGCTTTTTCTACAATTTCCTTTCTATCTTTAGACTTAACACCTTTTAGTTCTGCCATATAATTTACAAATTCTTTAGCTGTTAGTTCTGTATATAAAGGAACCCCCTCTGGCATATACCCAATTTGTTTTTTAGCTTTCTTTGCCTTTTTTACAATATCAAACCCATTAATAATAATTTGCCCTTCCGTAGGCTCAATAAATCCTGTTATCATATTCATAGTTGTAGTTTTTCCTGCTCCATTAGGGCCTAAAAAACCAACAACTTCGCCATCTTTAACTGTAAAACTAATATTGTCTACGGCCTTGATATTAGGATATTTTTTCGTGACATTTTTTACTTCTATCACTTTAGATTCCTCCTTTTTCTTGTTTCCGTATGTTTTTATACCTCGTTATCTTATCACTATCTTATTTTCATGGCAATGTTTTTATAAATATTTCACATAGAATTTACATTTTTTGAATATAAATCAAATCAAAGAGGTGTAATTCTATGGAATTTATTTATCCATTTTTTATTTCATTTTTAATGATTTTTGTAAGCGAACTCGGAGACAAAACTCAACTTTTGGTTTTATCATTTTCAGGAAAAGATAAAACATTCAAAATTTTATTAGGTGTAGCACTTGGTTCTTTTTTCAGCCATGGTTTAGCAATTTTATTTGGAAGTAGCTTAGCACTTTTTGAAAATCCAATTTTGCACCACACAATTGAATTAATTACATATTCTTCTTTTATTATAATGGGTATTCTCTCTTTGCTTCCAAAAAAAGAAAAATTAGTAATGGATAATTCTAAAAAAGAAAACTTATTATATAAAATTACAAATTTAAAAATTAATTACTGTATTCTAATTGCATTATGTATAATGATTGGAGAACTTGGAGACAAAACTTTTTTAGCATCAATTGGGCTTGGTATTCAATATTCAGACTATAAACTTTCTTTAATTTTAGGAGCAATTTTCGCAATGGTCGCATGTGATTACATTGCAATAATCTTAGGAAAATTTTTAAATAAATACATTTCTGAGCGAACAATGCAAAAATTCTCTGGAATTTTATTTTTGATTTTTGGATTTATCGGTTTTATTTCAATGTAAATTGCTTTTTTAGCTCGTAAGTGTTATAATTATATAGTCAAAACTAAATAGGAAAGAGGAATAATTATGACAAGTAAACAAAGAGCTTACTTAAGGGGCTTAGCAAACTCAATTGATCCAATTTTTCAAATTGGCAAATCTGGACTATCTGAAAATTTATTAAAACAATTAGATGACGCCTTAGAGGCAAGAGAATTAATTAAAATAAATGTATTAGAAAATTCTGGCGAAGATGTAAAATCTTTAGGTAATACAATTGCAAACAGCATAAATGCTGAATGTGTTCAAACTGTAGGAAATAAAATCACTTTATACAGAGCTAGAAAGAAAAATCCAATTATTTTACCAGATTAAAAATGAATCTTAAGAACTTCTGAGAGTTCTTAAGATTCATTTTTTAGTAAATCTCTTACAAATACTTGGTTACCTTCTCTATCCTTTGTTCGTAAATTTGGAAAAGTTTTTCTCATACGCTCATTTGTAAAATAATCATTTTCAATTTTATAAATTATACTTGTATTATTTTTTGTCTCAATTGCTTCATTATAATATGTTGCTATTGCACGTTTTTCATAAGTATTTATACTCCATATGGTCACAAGCATATCAACTAGTAAAAATATTGCAAATGCAATTTCAACAGGCCACTTTATTTTGCTTGAAATTTTATTTACCAATTTATCCATTCTAGGTTTAACAAACTTCATCATGCCAATTGTTAAAAATCCCCAAAACAATGAATATAATGTACAAATTCTGCCATTTATGTCTTTACCTGTGTATGAATAATCCCAAAACCTGGCACCGTATATAGCTTCTATACAATAACTTAATAAATACTCTACAACAGACCCAATTAGGTAGCCTAACACAAATAATTTAAAGTAATTTTTGTTATCAACTTTGTTTAGTAAAATTACTAAACATGTTCCACCAACTCCATATATTGGGCAAAAAGGTCCCCATATAAAGCCTTTTCTACTCTCCCATACACCCATGGTAATTCTTGCATATAAAGTTTCTATTACTAATCCTAAAATGCTAAACAATACAAAATACCAAAAGATTTGGTGTACATTAATTTTATTTTCTTTTTCCATATATTTCACCTGTTTTAATTATATCTTAGCTATATAATTTTTTCCAGTATTTTTGCCATTTTTGTTGACAGGATTTAAAAATCGTGGTATTATAATACATGCAAATAGATGAATATTTTCTATTCATTAATGGGTCAGTAGCTCAGTTGGATAGAGCACAGGCCTTCTAAGCCTGGGGTCGGGGGTTCGAATCCCTTCTGGCTCACCATTATCAAGGGTATTAACCCTTGATTTTTTTTGTTCAATTTCTAAATGCTTCCAGTTTTTAGTCATAAAATTTGCTTTTCATGCATAAATATAGTATAATGTCAGGTACAACATAATTGTTGTTGAGATTTATGTGTTTTATTGGATGAAAGGAGACACTATTATGACAGACATTAAAAAAGAAACTGAAATCAGTAAGACCGCAGAAACTGCTTCTCAGCAGAAAAATCACACAAGTGATGATTGCTTCTTTTGCGAACAGTTTCAGCACAATTGCTATGGGCATGAAGTTTGCCCTCGTACACAGCAGACCAGTAATCGATAAAATTTGTTAAATCTCGGCGGAGCTCTATAATAAGAGCTCCTTCTTTTTGTTATGGTATGAAAAACATCACATATTTTTCTTTATGCCACAAAATTTGCATTTCTTATGTAAACGTGGTATAATATTATTTGCAACTCTATAATTTAGGAGGTTACAAATATGTTGCAGAAAGAAATCAAAAAGCAAATTTGTATCAAATGCTCACGGCAGAGTGTGTGCATTAATGCACATTCAGAAAAAGCAGTAAGTGACAAATCCTGTTTCAAAGAAACTGGATGCCTTCACTGTCTGGTAAGAACAACTTGCACAAATGCCACAAAAGGCAAAGAAGCTTTTGAACTTCCCAGTCGACTGCACGGCACAGATATTCCTGTCTGCTACCGTGCACCTCAAAACTGTAATGAGTGTTCCAGAGCAACCCATTGTAAAAACAAAAACTTTAAAACTTTTGCTTTGAACTATCAGGATTATGAAACTCCGCTCTGCTTCAGCAGATTTCATTCAACCAAATGAAGCAACATAAAATCACAGTTAGAAAATCTAACTGTGATTTTTATTTATGCATTCTTCCAAAATGCTTCATATCCTCTATGTGCTTCATATAAATCTAATTTGCTTGTAACTTCATAAGGTGAATGCATTGAAAGTACTGGAACACCACAATCAATAACATCTATTCCTTTATTAGCTAAAATATATGCTATTGTGCCTCCACCTCCAATGTCAACTTTTCCAAGCTCAGCAATTTGGTATCTAACATCATTTTCTTCAAATATTTTTCTAACTTCTGCAACAAATTCAGCATTTGCGTCAGACGCACCAGATTTTCCTCTAGCACCTGTATATTTATTAAGTCCAATTCCTCTTCCTAAATATGATGCATTATTCTTTTCTGAAACATTTGCGTAAATTGGGTCTAAACCTGCGTCTACATCTGCTGATAACATTTTAGAATTACAGAAAACTTTTTCTAATAAATTAGGTCTATTTACTCCTAATTTATTTAATATCTCTGAAATAAATGTATCAAACACATGTGATTCCATACCTGTATTTCCCATGCTTCCTATTTCTTCTTTGTCAGATATAATGCAAACTGCTGTCTTAACAGGGTTTTGTACATTCATTAAAGCTGTTAAAGATGCATAAACACAAATTTTATCATCTTGTCCATAACCTGCAACCATACTATTATCAAATCCCATACTTCTACAAGGCATTGCTGGTACTAATTCAATCTCTGAGCTCAACAAATCTTTTTCTGTTATTCCATATTTTTCATTTAGAATATTTAAAATATTTAATTTTACAGAATCAGAAATTTCACTACCAATTGGCATACTTCCAATTAGTAAGTTTAAGTCTTCCCCTTCAATTCCATCTGCCAATTTTTTCTTCATTTGGTCTTGTGCTAAATGTGGTAATAAATCTGTAATTGTAAATATTGGATCATTCATATCTTCCCCTATATTTACAGTTATTTTTTCACCATTTGTTTTAACTATTACTCCATGTATTGCTAGTGGAATTGTAGTCCATTGATATTTTTTAATTCCACCATAATAATGTGTTTTTAAGTAAGCAAATTCAGAATCTTCATATAGTGGATTTGGTTTTAAATCTAATCTTGGTGAATCTGCATGTGCTCCAATTATATTTATTCCCTCTTCAATGTTTTTCTCTCCTATAACTGCTAAATACATGCTTTTTCCACGATTATTCCAGTAAATTTTATCTCCTGGTCTTAAACTTTCACAATCTTTAATATCTTTAAATCCATTTTGATGTGCTATTTCTATTGAAGTATTTATAATTTCTCTTTCTGTTTTTGACTTATTCATATAATCTATATAACCTTTTGCAAAGTCAAAAATTTGCTGTTTTTGTTCTGCTGTTTTAGAGTTCCAGCCATTTTCTTTTTTATTAAATAATTTATTTTTTAATTCTTCTGCTTCTTTCTTATCCATCTTTAGTCTCCTCTCGTTTTTTTGTTATTGTATCACAATATTTTGTAATTAGTATACACAATTTTATAAAAAATTATTTACTTTTCATATTTTTTGTATTTTAATAATACTAATTAATATGAAAGGGTGATTTCTATGGACGAAAATAACGAAAAAAATTTTAACATTAATAGTGAAAATGCTAAAAAAGAAGCTGAACAAACTGTAAAAGATGTTAAAGAAACTATTAAAAACGTTAACTTAAAAGATGACACAAAAGTTGCAAAAGGATTTTTTAAAGATTTTTTCAAAAATCCAATAGGTCAATTGCAAAAAGTATCAGCTGATACTAAAAATGGTTTTTTAAAAACAGCTATACTTATTTTAATAATTTGGCTTATTGCTATTTTATTAAAATCTATATTTGTTGTTGCCGAAAGATATTTATTTGGATATTTAGGAAGCTTTAGTTACTTCTTTAGCCATATATTTGTTAATATTTTAAGTACTATAAAAAGTCTAATTGCACCAATAATTAATATTTTGGTTATTTCTGTACTTATTTATAGCTTTCAAAAGAAAAAGGATAAATCTTTTTTAACAATAGCTTCAACTGTATTAGTAGCAAAAATTCCTGTTGTAATTTCAGCTATAGTTTCATTATTATCAATAATTGATACACAAGTATCAAAATTGACATCAGCATTTTCAACATATTGTGGTATTCTTTCTACAGTACTTTTATATTTTGCTATTAAATATTTATCAGCAGATGAAGAAGGAAATAGCACATTTTTCTGGAAATTTGCTTTAATCATGGGACTTTTCTATATTGTAAGATTTGTATTTACTTTTTTAGGAATTTATTTATAATTAAAATTAACAAAGGCTTTGCATTTAAGCAAAGCCTTTATTTTTATACATTTAAGCTGTTTTTAATTGTTATTTACACCTTTTATGTTTTAATGCTAATACTACTAAATATGCTGTTGCAGATGATACTAATATAATTATTTCTGATATATAACTATCTCCTGTTGCTGGTAGTGCTGGTTTGTCTGGTTTTACTGTTTCTTGTTTTTTCTCATAATAGTA
>CAKPKQ010000020.1 GCA_934167305.1 uncultured Clostridia bacterium
TATAGATAGTTTGCTTCTATCTTCCTTTATTATTTTGGTTTCTCAAAGGTTTATTGTTTACTTTTCAATGTGCTTTTGTTCACTGTTTTAATGTGAACGAATGTTATTCTACTACTTTATTTATTAAATGTCAACACCTTTTTAAAATATTTTTCAAAAAGTTTTTAAAGTGTTTTTGGCGCAAAATAATAAATTAGTATCGATGCTATTCCTTGTTTGAATTTTCTTTACTAATTTACTTTTAATCCACAATTTTCTATGTGTTTTTTGCTTAAGTAGTAACTTTATTTATATTACCACATTCTATAAATAAAGTCAACATATTTTTTGTAGATTTTTGTATTTTTTTAAGTTTTTTTATATTTCAACTAATATAACGTCATCTCCTATGCATTTTATGTCCTGCCATTGTATTACAATATCATTACTAGATGATATAAAACTTAATAATTTATTGCTTCCAGGAACAATTATAGATTTAATTGTCCCTGTTTCTAAATCAGCACATACATCTTGTACAAATCCTAATCTTCTTCCGTCTTTTATATTTATTACTTCTTTATGTTTAAAATCCATTCCTTTTTGTCCCATACTTTTCCTCCCATATTAGTTCTTTTATATAATATGCTTTTATATGTTTAAAAATACATTTGACGGACTTATAGTTTTCAATAAAGCAAAAAGTAAAAAGCATTGAACTTTTTACTTTTTACATATTTATAATAACTTTATTATCTGTATATTCTTTTAATATGATTAATTGCTGTTCTTTCTAGCCTCGATACTTGTGCTTGTGATATTCCTATTTCATCTGCAACTTCCATTTGAGTTCTTCCTTCAAAAAATCTTTTATTTATAATCATTTTTTCTTTTTCACTCAGTTTTTTCATCGATTCGGCAATTGCCAAATTTTGAGTCCATAACTCATCTGTATTTTTTTTATCGCTTACTTGATCTATTATATATATGTTTTCCGTGTTTTCACTATATGCAGGTTCTTGGAGCGAAATAGGCTCTTGAATAGCATCTAAGCTCATTATTATATCTTCTTTAGTTGCATTTAATTCTTTAGCAATTTCTTCTATTGTTGCGTCTCTTTGTTCCTCTTTATAAATTCTCTCTTTTATTCCTAATGTTTTGTATGCTAAATCTCTCATTGATCGACTCACTCTTATTGTATTATTATCTCTTAAATATCTTCTAATTTCGCCAACTATCATTGGCACTGCATAAGTTGAAAATTGTACATTTTGATTTATATCAAAATTATCTATTGATTTTATTAGACCAATACATCCAACTTGAAACAAGTCATCCAAATTTTCACCTTTACTATAAAATCTTTTTATAATACTTAATACCAGTCTTAGATTTCCTTGAATAAATTTTTCTCTTGCATTATTATCTCCTTCTTTTATTTTAATCATTAATTCTTCTTTTTCTTTAGTTGATAACAACGGAAGGTTATTTGTATTTACTCCTGTAATCTCTACTTTTTCCATATTTAATAACTCCTCTTGGAAATAAATTTATTAATTTAATTATTTCCAATGTAAGTTACTTATATTCAACTAAAGTGTTCTATTATGCGACATTTTCTAGCCTGTTTTGCTAATAATTTCTTTTTTCATCTTATTTATTATCTTTTTTTCTAACCTAGATATATAACTTTGCGATATTCCGTAGCATATCGGCAACTTCTTTCTGTGTTTTTTCCTTTCCACTTATAAAACCAAATCTAAGTTCCATTATATTTCTTTCTCTATTATTTAATCTTTCTATTGATGTTCTAAGTAGTGTTTTATCGACCTCATCTTCAATTTGTCTAGATGTAACGTCTGGATCAGTTCCAAGTATATCAGATAACAATAATTCATTTCCATCTCCATCTTGATTTAATGGTTCATCAATTGATATCTCTCCTTTTATTTTATTACTTCTTCTCAGATACATTAATATTTCATTTTCTATGCATCTGGAAGCATATGTAGCCAATTTTATGTTTTTTTCTGTATTAAACGTATTTATTGCTTTCATAAGTCCTATTGTCCCTATTGATATTAAGTCTTCTATGCCCACACCCGTATTTTCAAATTTTTTTGCAATATATACAACAAGTCTTAAATTTCTTTCTACTAAAGTTTGTCTAACTGTTTCATCTCCATTAGACAGCTTTTCTAATATTTCATTTTCTTCTTCATTAGTTAAGGGTGGTGGTAATGTTTGACTTCCCCCTATATAATAAATTGGTAAATTATCTTCTATATTATTGCCAATGTATTTAACATAAATAGTATTAATACTATCTTTTAGAATCTGCAATAAATTCATTTTCTTCACTCCTTTCTAACAAATCTAATCCAAATAATGCAGAATAATGATTTCCTAATTTTTGTGATGAAATACCAATAATCACATTTTTTCTGTTTTCAGATTCCTCATGTAATATTGTTACTTCATCTGCCTTTATCCCTACCATTATTCCATTTTGTTTACCTATTGAGGAAAACGGTATTATTTTTAGTTTGTTTAAGTATTTATTTTCTTCTGCACTGTTAATAAAATCTTCTCTTTCACCTCCTATTATACTGTCAATGTTGTCTAATAATTCTTTTGGTAAAATAGAATATAATTCTGCTTTTTCAACTATTATAACTGGCATTTTTGTTATTGGATCTTTTAGAAAATTTCCTGTATCTAATATTGCATTTACTATTTGCTCCTTTTCAAATATTTTTATTTTTATTTTATATATAACATCTTTCTTTTTTATTTTTGACTTTACAATTTTGAAAGCCATTTGTGTAATTACAAAACCTATTACTCCTCCTAATAGTGCTATTTTAATTGGATATGTTCCTATATATACTCCGTTTTTTATTAATACATCTTGTGGTCTTACAAAGTACAATAGTGCAAACGCACATCCTCCAAATGAAAATGATACTAGATAAAATACTATTAATTGTTTGAATAATTTTTTTATTGAATTTGCTTCTAATGTGATATACACCATAATAATTGATAAAAGGACTTTAGCCACTATATTTGAATATATTTGTAATATATTTAAGTATGCTACTACCGCATAACATCCACCGAATCAAGCTAGATAATAATACTTTCCATTGTTTAATTTTTACTTTCATAATGTAACTTGTTGCAAACAAAATTATATAATTCATGCACACATTTTCTAAAAGTACAACATCCAAATATATAGTCATATATGTTTCCTTTACATAATTTATTTTCTTAGAATACAAAGAATTATACTACTTTGTGTTTAAAAAGTATGTCATTTCATGTTGGAGAAAAAGAGAAATATTCTACAAAAAAATGCAAACTCTTTTATGAGTTTGCATTTTTATTTATTTTTTATCTTATTTTCTTCTTAAAAAAGTTGGAATGTCTAAATTTTCTTGTGAATTTGAATTATCTGTTGTTGTTGGAATAGAATTTAGTTTTTTATCCCATGCTCTGTCTATAATATCTCCTACTGCCATTGTTCCTGACAAAGGTCCTTCTTCTTTTTCAAATCCTGTAGCAATAACAGTGATTACTATATCTTCATCAAGACTTTCATCTATAACCGCACCAAATATGATATTAGCTTCTGGATCAACACTTCTTTGGATTAATTCAGCTGCTGTATTTACTTCATGTAGACCAAGGTTTGTTCCACCAGTTATATTTATAATAACTCCTCTTGCTCCTTCAATTGATGTTTCTAATAGTGGGCTTTGTACTGCTTGTTTTGCTGCGTCTTCTGCTCTATTTTCTCCAGATGCTCTACCAATTCCCATATGAGCCATTCCAGTATTTAGCATTATAGTTTTTACATCTGCAAAATCTAAGTTAACTAAACCAGGAATTGCAATCAAATCAGAAATACCTTGTACGCCTTGTCTTAATACATCATCAGCCATTTTAAAAGCTTCTACTATTGATGTTTTTCTATCGATTACTTGTAATAGTTTGTCATTTGGAATTACAACTAATGTATCGACTTTACCTTTTAAACTTTCAATTCCGCGTTCTGCTTGTGATAATCTTTTTTTACCTTCAAATGTAAATGGTTTAGTTACTACACCTATTGTAAGGATTCCCATTTCTTTGGCAGCAGCCGCAACTATTGGTGCTGCTCCTGTACCTGTTCCTCCACCCATTCCAGCTGTAACAAATACCATGTCTGCTCCGCGTAAAGCTTCAGCTATTTCTGTTTTGCTTTCTTCTGCAGCTTGAGCTCCAATATCTGGGTTAGCTCCTGCTCCTAATCCTCTTGTGATTTTTTCTCCTATTTGAATTTTTGATGCTGCTTTTGATAATAATAAAGCTTGTCTATCTGTATTAACTGCAATAAATTCTACATTTCTTATTCCTGATTCAACCATTCTGTTTACAGCATTATTTCCTGCTCCGCCTACACCAATTACCTTGATAGTAGCTGTTCCGTCTAGCATTGCGTTTTCGTCACTGTTGTTATCCATTAACATATTGTTCATTCCTCCTAATTTTTATTAACTTATATTTTAAAATTAAAATCTATGAATAAAAGAACTCTTTAATTTTTTCCATTATGTTTTTTAATATATTTTCATTTGAGTTAGTATCTATACTGCTTCCTACAGTTTTTGCAAATGGTCTTGATGCCACATATCTTACTAATGCATACGCTGTTCTGTATTCAGGTCTAACTACGCTGATCAATCGTCCTGTTGCAATTTTAACTGGAATATTTAATGTGATTTTTCCTGCAACATCACTTTTGCTTATATTTGTAATTCCTTGACCTGTTAAAATAACATTATTTATTTTTGATTTTATTCCTTGTGCAGTAATATCTTTATTAACTATTGTGAAGATTTCTTCTATTCTTGCTTCCATAATTTCAATTAATTGAGAGCTTTTTATTACTTTTTTACTGTTTTCGTCTTTACAAGTTGTAAGTAAAATTTCATTATCATTATCTATAAATGATTTTAATGCTAAACCATATTGTTTTTTTAGTTTTTCTGCTTCTTCTTCGCTAATATTTAAAACTAATGCAATATCGTTTGTAATGTTGTCTCCTCCTAATGGAATTGTATTAGTATAAATAAAGCTCTTTCCATCAAATACTCCTATTTCAGTATTTCCTGCTCCAATATCCAAAAGCATAACATTATCATTTAATTCATTAGAGTCTAATGCCAATGTTCTTTGTGCTAATGTAATCGGAACTAGCCCATCAATATCCAAATTTACTTTTTTAAATATAGATGCTATTTGTTTCATGTAATCTTTATCTGCCAAAATTACTTCTGCCTTTAAAGTAAAACTTCCACTTAAGTTTCCTATTGGATCAGAAACAACTCTTCCATTTTCTAAAACAAACTGGTTTTCAATTATATCAATAATTTGTTTACCTTCTGGAACATCTATATCTTTAACTTGCATTATTCCTGAGACAACATCTTTAGCAGATATTCCTGCATATTTATCTTTTGCCTCTTTTATTACACTGTTTTGTACTATTGTAACATACTTACCTGGTATAGTAACATATGCTGAATTAATTTTCAAGTCAGTTTCTGATTCTGCATCTTTTATTAAATGATGAATAGAACTTGCTATTTCGTTTTCATCTACAATTTTCCCTTTTCTTATTCCATTGCATTTATGGGTAGTTGTACAAATGACTTCTATTTGATTAAAATTATTAACTTCTCCAATTACTAGACTAACCTTTGAAGTTCCAATGTCAATTCCAACAATTATATCTCCAATTGCCAAAGTTCATTCCTCCAATTTTGCTTCTCCTAAAGATTGTTTGTCATCTGTTTTTCGATGTCTAAAGAATATTACATTTTGAAAAAAAAGTCAATAGATTTGTAATATTTTTGTAATAAATTCGTAACATTTATGAAACATTGTTTTCTTTTGTATTTTTATGGTCTAACTTGTCTAAATAGTACCTTCTTATGATTGCTAAATTATTAAACATTCTGCCAACAAACACAACTATTGCAGCTAAGTATATATCCACATTAAGCTTTTGACCTAAATATGTTAGTAATATAGATAAAATTGCATTTCCGAAAAATCCTGTTACAAATATTTTTAAATCAAAATTCTTTTTTAATGTCGCTGATATTCCTCCAAACACCGAGTCTAAAGCGGCAATAATAGCAATAGCTAAGTATCCTGAATATGTATATGGTACTATTGGTGCATAAATTCCTATCACAGCTCCTAAAATACATCCAATTACAATTGCAATAAAAATCATTATTCAATTACTCCTTCCTTCATGTATTTTATATTCATGTCTCCACTATACTTTAATATTTTTATGTTTTTTCCTGTTTCTAACTTAATATTTAGTCCTACAGCTCTTGCTTTATCAATATATCCACTATCCCTTAAGCTTAATGTACTTGATAAATATGTTTGATTTCCAATTGCTTTTATAACATATGGTGATGATATTCTTTGTCCATTGACTAAAATTAATACACCGTCTGGTTGTGCTATATATGTAGAACTTATTACCCTTACATCATTTATTGAAATTGCCTCAGCACCAGCATATCTTAATTCGTTTATTAATTCTATTAAATCTCTATATTTTACTTCTCTCTCGTCACTATTAGAAAGCGTTATTGTTACGCCTTCTCCATATACATCTGTCTTTCCTAAAATCATATTTGACTCTTTTAAATCATTATCAACAAGTTCTGATGCTTCTTCATTTTTTCCTAATTTTTGTTTGTACTCATTAATTGATTTTTGGTTTACTTCTAACTGTTCTGCTGTCTCTTCATATTTACTTTTCCATTCTGAAATAGCTGTTCTAAGTTCAGCTTCTCTCATATTTTCAATTGCTGTTATGTCAGTTTCTTCAATTGTTCTAAACTGCATAAACATTACTGCAAAAAGTATTAAGCAAACTCCACCAATTATTATAGTCATTATGAGCTTGTTCTTTTTTTCTTTTTTCAAAGGTATCACCTCTATTTTTCATTTCTTACATATTTATAATTAATTACACCTGTATATTTTTCAACTGTTAAATCGTCTAGTTGATTAACTTCAACAATAACTCCTGCTTCGTCTAGAATGTATAAGTATCCACCAATCATTGTAAGTGAACCATATAAAAGTCCTTGTGAACCAATTGCCTTAATTGTAAATGGTGAGCTAACTTTTTGTCCATTTATTTTTATTACATTTCCCTCACAGGTTATTGCAGTTGTTTGAATAATTCTTTGTCCATTTATTGATATTGCCTCTGCGCCAGCATTATTTAGTGCATTTATTACCTCTATTAAATCATCATAATGAACAAGTTGAGCGCTTAAGTCAAATGCTTCGTTTCCATTTTTTAATATTCCTGTATTGTTGTCTGCGAGTTTAATTTGTATGCCTTCTCCTTTAACTTCATATAATCCAAGTAGCATATTATTTTGCTTTATTTCTTCTTGTTTTGCTAATGATTTCGTGTCATTTTGAGTTGCTTGTTTTCTAACATCTTCTAGCTCTTTCGTAGAATATGTAAGCTCTGCATATGCATTATCATATTTTTCTTTCCATTTCAAGACCTCATCTCTTAACCCATTTTCCTTAAGTGATTGTGACACTGTTGTCGTTGTATTTTCTATTGTTTTTAACTGAATGCATATTGCAACTGTAAGTATAAAGCACATTATTCCTAATGTTATAGATATTTGTTTTTTATTCATCCTTTCCTCCCTATACTTTTTTCCTAAATATTGCTCCTTTATTATTCAAATTAGTATTTACTAATATTTCCCCTTCTATATTTTTGTTTTGTTCTAAAATGCTTTTTATATAAAGCATCTTGGTACTTAAGTTTGATGTATCTCCTACGTGAACCGTTTTATTTTCTTCCTTCAATTCTAATACATAATCCTGTTTATCTGATATGTTTATTTTTGTTACTAGGCTGGCAATCTCATTACTTTCAGCCGATTTCATTATTTGCAATACATCATCTAATTTTTGAAGATCCTCTATACATAGTCTTTTTCCTGTTTGTATATCTTCCTCTTTTGTTAAATACCCTGTTATTATTGGAAGATTTAAATTATTCTTTGATATTTCAAGAAAATATCCTTGATTGTTTATATATGCATATGCGTTTGCAAAAGTTATAACATATGATGGCGTTCTTTCTTCTATTGTAATAGTTACTTTGTTTGGAAGTTCCCTTTTTATTTTTACATTTTCAACATAAGCATTTTTCTTTATATTTTTTTCAACATTACTTTTTATAATTTTAAAAATATTTTCATCTAGTTGTATTTGTGACAAGCTTATAATTTCTTCATTAGTTAATTTTTGATTTCCACTTGTAGTAATTTCCTTTATGTTAAAAAACGGTGATAAAAGAAAATATATTCCCCCACCTATTATTAAAAATACAAGAGTTGTCCATTTTATCAGTCTAAAAACTTTTTTTCTTTTTTTCATAGCAATTTCTTGTTTTTTGGTTAGCTTTTTGTTTTTAGGCTTTACATTTTTCTTTCTAGGTTTTATTTCATCATCTTCAATTCCTAATTTCAGTTCTATTTCGTCATTATTTTTTTTCTTAGATGATTTCGTTTTAGTTGTTTTTTTATAATTTTTCTTTTTGTTATTCCTTTTTTCCTTCTTTTTTTCTGGCTCAGGTAAAGTTTTAATTCCAATAATTATTTCATTATCTACATCAAAGGTATCTTTTTGCGTTTTTTTTGAATTTTTATTTGTTTTTTTTGCCATTCTTCTCTTCACCTTCTTTAACAACTCACTCAATTAACCCAAATTTTGCACTTTAAAAGCACGTATAATATTCCATATTATACGTGTATATTTTATCATATTTGAATATAATAAATCTAGTCCCTTTTGTAATATTTTTAATCTTTTTGTATAGTAATTTTTGCTCCCAAACTATTTAATTTTTGATCCAAGTTTTCATATCCTCTTAATATATATTCTATGTTAGTTACCGTAGTGCTTCCCTTTGCCGATAGTCCTGCCAACATCATGCATGCTCCACCTCTTAGGTCTGTACTTTTAACTGTTGCTCCTGACAGTTTTCTTACTCCTTTTATAACCGCTGTTTTACCTTCTGTAGTAATTTTAGCTCCCATTTTGTTGAGTTCTGCAGTGTATCTATACCTATTTTCAAATATGTTTTCAACAATTACTGAAGTTCCCTTAGCCATAGTTAATGTACTAGCAAATATCGATTGCATATCTGTTGGGAACCCTGGATATGGCATTGTTTTTATATTAACTGCTTTTAGTTTTTTAGGTGAATGTAAATATATTTTGTTTTTTTCAACTTCTATATTACATCCCGCTTCTTCAAGTTTATTTAAAATAGGAGTAATATGCTCAGGTGTTCTATAGTTAATACAAATATTTCCACCCGTAATTGCTCCTGCACATAGTAAAGTTCCTGCTTCGATTCTATCTTGCATAACTTTGTATCCAATATCTTTTAATTTTTGTATTCCCGTAATTTTTACAATGTTTGTTCCAGCGCCTGTGATTTTAGCTCCCATTTTATTTAAACATTTTGCCAAATCTACAATTTCTGGTTCCATAGCTGCATTTGTTATTTGTGTTGTTCCTTCTGCATATATTGAAGCAAGTATAATATTTTCAGTCGCTCCCACACTTGGAAAATCCAAGTCAATATTTGCTCCTATTATTCTATCAGCTTTACATATAATAAAACCAGAATCCTCAACAATATTTACTCCTAATTTTTTAAACGCTGATAAATGTAAATCTATTGGTCTTGCACCTATATCACATCCTCCTGGATAAGAAAATTTTGCTTCTTTAAATCTACCAAGTATTGCTCCTGCAAGTACAACTGTAGACCTCATTTGGCTCATTAAATGTTCAGGAATTTCCCTTTTACTGATTTTTTTACTATTTATTTCTATTTTTCCTTTGTTCTTTTTAATTTTGCATCCTAAATATTTCAATATCTCTAATGTAATTTGTGTATCATGTATATTTGGAACATTATACAACCTTGTAATTCCTGGATTTAATATGCTGGCTGCTATAATTGGTAAAGAGGCATTCTTCGAGCCTGATACTGTAACTTCTCCTTCTAACTTTTTGCCTCCTTCTATTATGTAACTAGACATTTTATTCACCCTTTCTATTTTATTTTTGCTATATATTATGTCTAGTTTGCATAAAGTGTGAATATTGAAAAAAGAGAACCCTGTATTTCAAAGTTCTCTATCTTCTTACTACTAATTTATCGATTTTACTATTTATGTATGCTTCTAATTTTGTCATAAATTCATTTGGTTCAATTTGTTTACTTGATACCATTTCAAGTCCTTTTTCCCAACTTGCAGTTAATTTTGGGTTTAACATATCTGGCATAGACATAAACACTACGTCATATATTTTTTCTCCCTTTTCAGTAGGTGTTATGATTTGTGTTTTAGTATTTATTGCAATATATCCTATTCTTTCTAGTTTTTTCATAATCTCTGCCCTTGTTGCACTAGTGCCAATTCCTGCTCCCTTAATCTGCTCTCTTAATTCTTCCTCTTCTATTAGTTTTCCTGCATTTTCCATTGCAAGTATCATTGATCCCGAATTATACCTACTAGGTGGAGAAGTTTCCGAAGTTTTAGTTTCATAATTTAATACGCCTATTTCTTCTCCTTTTTTTAAGTTTCTCAATACTTCCAAATTATTTTGCTCATCCGGCTGTTCATCAGAACTTTCTTTTTTTGTATCATTTTTAGCCACTTCTAAATAGCCTAATTTTTCACATACTCTTCCACTTGCTGAAAACTGCTCATTTTCGACTTCTATTGTAACAGATATTTTGCTATATTCAGCAGGTGGATAAAATATACTCAAAAATCTTTTTACTATTAGTTTATACATTTGTTTTTGCAAATCTGGCAAAGCATCATAGTTTTCAAATCCTTGCCCAGTTGGAATAATTGCATAGTGATCTGTTATTTTACTATCATTTACATATTTTGTTTTTATCAGATCAGTAGAATATTTTTCATCTACCATCTTTTTAATATATCCTTGAATCTCTTCATCTTTAAATCCTTTTGCTATTCCATTTAGGTTTTTAGATATAACTTTTGCCACAGCTGTTGATAAAACTCTTGCATCTGTTCTTGGATATGTTACTAATTTTTTTTCATATAAATTTTGTATTATTTCTAATGTTTGATCTGGTTTTATTTTAAATCTTCTTGTCGACTCATTTTGTATTTCAGCTAAATTAAATAATAAAGGGGCATTTTCCTTTGTTTTGGATTTTTTTACTTCTGTTATTATTGCTTTCTTATCTTTTAATGACAAAATAAAATCTTTAGCTTCATTTTCTTTCTTAAAGCCATTTTCATTATATAGTTTTGGTGATTCCCACATTCTTGATTTTTCTGTAACCTTCCACTCCGCATTAAAAGAAGATTTTTCTTCTCCAAAAGTTCCTATAACTCTATAATATGGTGTCTTGACAAAATTTCTAATTTCTCTTTCTCTTTGCACAACCATTCCTAGCACACAAGTCATTACTCTTCCAACTGAAATCGATACCTTTTCTTCTCCAATATCTTTTGCCATTCTTCTACCATATATAATTGACAAAAGTCTTGAGAAGTTAATGCCTATTAAATAATCTTCTTTTGCTCTTAAGTATGCTGAATCACACAAACTGTCATATTCTGATAAGTCCTTTGCTTCTTTTATTCCTCTGTTTATTTCTTCCTCTGTTTGTGAATCTATCCATACTCTTTTTCTTTGTTTACCTGTTACGCCTACTTGATTTTCTACTAATCTATAAATATATTCACCTTCACGTCCAGAGTCAGTTGCAACATAAATACAGCCTACATCTTCTCTCTGAAGTAGGCTTTTTACTATGTTAAATTGTTTTTCAACACTTGGTATCACTTCATACTTATATTCTTTTGGCATAAATGGTAATGTATCCAATCTCCAAAATTTTAAATTTTCATCATATTTTTCTGGATAACTCATTGTTACTAAATGACCTACACACCAAGTAATAATCCATGTGTCTGATTCTATATAACCATCTTTTCTGTTTCCACCACATTTTAATACTTTTGCAAATTCAACAGCAACAGATGGTTTTTCTGTTATAAGCAGATTTTTTGTCATTCAACATTCCTCTCATCATTTTGAATTCCATATGCAAACGGTTTTACTATTCATATAATACTATATCCATATCAGATGTATAATTATTATTTCCATATGCAAAAATTATATATAATTCTCCGTCTTCTCCTAAGTAAAAGTTTGAAACCTCTGCAATCTTATACATATCATCTGATATATTTCTGTTATATACGGTGTACCCTGACTTAACCAAAATTTGAGCTTCTTCTTGCGCTTTATTTACAACTTGATATATTTTGTTTTGGCAGTCACTTTGAATTATGTTTCGTTTTGTTAGCATATCAACTAATTCAATTTTTTCTCCTGTTTCAATATCATAGTTGTAAGTTTGAATAATTGTTCTTTGTGGATTCTCCCCTTGCTTAAAAGTTGATTCAATTGCTAATGATAATATATTTTCATTTATGCTAGCTATATAATTTACATTGTATATTATTTTTTCACTGTATTTATTGTTCACAATATTTGAAGCCTCATTTGCAAAAATTGATTGAGTTGTTTTGTTAAATTCATTTACAACATTTCCTTTAATATTTATAACTGGCAAATGAATATCTACTTCATATTTTTCAGTCTGTTCTTGATAATTATATGCAAAATAAACGATGTCTTTTGTTGTATCAATTTTTTGTATATTTGTTGGATCAAAATTTTCACTCACAACAAGTTTATTGTTAAATAAACCTTTGAACTGAGTTTTTATTTCCTCTTGTGTTTTCTGTTTTTGGTCATCACTTGTTCCTATATTAGAATTTTGAATTGTATTATTTTCTCGCTTTCCTGTAAAAAACTGTGCATATATGCCTGCTATTAATGCAAAAAAACAAAATACACCTATTAAAATGAAAATAATTTTTTGATTTTTCATACTTGCCTCTCCTTTCTTTTATATTAACTCATTTCGTAATAAAAAGCTAGTATTTTTTTAAAGTTTTTTATTGCATAATAAACACGTTTAATTTATTGAATTTTCAAGCTCTTTTCATTGACTTATTTAGCAATTTAATGTATTATATATTGTGTAATTTTAGACATAAAAGAAATGGAGATAATATAAAACATATGGAATTATGCTCAATATGTGGGAAAAATCCTGCAGTTATATTTTTAAACCAAAAGGATGCTGAAGGCAAATCAGTATCTAAGGGTTACTGTCTTGAATGTGCTCAAAAGCAAGGAATTAACCCTTTGAAAAATTTAAGTGAAAAAGACATGAATAACATGACCAAACAAATTGAAAATATAGTAAGCAACCTTGCAGAAAACATGGACTTAGATTCTTTTTCAGAACAATTAGATGATATGGATCCCGAAGAATTAGAAAAAATGGAACAAGGTACTCCAATTTTTGGAGCCGCAATTCCTCTTGGCTCAATTTTTTCAAATATGTTTGGAGAAAACCAAGATAGTTCAAATAATTCTTCTAATGAAAAGAAAAAAGTTAAAGTAGAAAAGAAAAAAGATAAACGTAAAAAAGCTTTAGAGACCTATGGAACTAATTTAACTCAAAAAGCTAAAAATGGCCAACTAGATATGGTTATTGGTAGAGACAAAGAAATACAAAGAATGACTCAAATACTAAATCGTCGTAGTAAAAATAATCCTTGTTTGATTGGTGAACCTGGTGTTGGCAAAACTGCAATTGCTCAAGGTTTAGCAATTAGAATTGCAAATGGAAAAGTACCTGCAAAATTATTAAATAAAGAAGTATATTTGTTAGATATGACAGCAATAATAGCTGGTACTCAATTTAGAGGTCAATTTGAAGCGCGTATGAAATCTATTATTGAAGAATGTAAATCTTTGGGCAACATTATTTTAGTAATAGATGAAATTCATAATATTATTGGTGCAGGTGATGCTGAACATTCTATGAATGCTGCAAATATTTTAAAGCCTTCACTTTCTAATGGTGAAATTCAATTAATTGGTACAACTACTCTAAAAGAATATCGTAAATATATTGAAAAAGATAGTGCATTAGAGAGAAGATTTCAACCTGTCATTGTTGAAGAACCTTCTATTACTGATTCAATTGGAATTCTTGAAGGTATAAAAAAATATTATGAAGATTATCATAAAGTTAAAATTTCAAATGATGTTATAAAACAAGCTGTTATAATGTCTGAAAAATACATTCATGATAGATTTTTACCTGACAAAGCAATTGATATTCTTGATGAAGCTTGCTCAAGAATTAATTTAAATAATAAAGAACTATATCAACTTGAAATATTAAAAGGCCAATTAAAATCTGTCCAAGAGGAAAAAGAAGAAGCTGCTCTTGCAGATTCAACAGAAGATTATAAGAAAGCTGCTGAGTTAAAAGCAAAAGAATGTAGTTTAATAGAACAAATTGATAGTCTAAATGAAAAAATGAAACTAAAAAATTTAACTGTTCAAGATATTGCTGAAGTTATTGAAAGTTGGACAAAAATTCCAGTCAAAAAGATTACGGAAGCTGAGACTCAAAAACTTTTAAATTTAGAATCAAATTTGCATAAAAGAGTCATTGGTCAAGATGAAGCTGTCGAGGCTGTTTCAAGAGCTATAAGACGTAATCGTGCAGGTTTAAAAAGTACCAAAAGGCCACCATCATTTATATTTGTTGGACCAACTGGTGTTGGTAAAACCGAACTTGCAAAATCACTTGCTTATGAAATGTTTGGAAATGAAAATTCAATTATTCGTATTGATATGTCAGAATATATGGAAAGTCACTCAACTTCAAAATTAATTGGCTCTCCTCCTGGTTATGTAGGTTATGATGATGCAGGTCAATTAACAGAAAAAGTAAAACGTAATCCATACTCTATAGTACTATTAGATGAAATTGAAAAAGCTCATCCAGATGTATTTAATATTTTATTACAAGTCTTAGATGATGGACGTTTAACAGACAGTCAAGGCAATACCGTAAGTTTTGAAAATACTATAATAATAATGACATCAAATGCTGGTTCTAATCAAAACATAAATTCAATTGGTTTTGGTGGATCTCAAGTAAATCAAAATAAAATTATGGATAGTTTAAAAGAAACTTTCAGACCAGAATTTTTAAACCGTGTAGATGAAATTGTAATATTTAAGCAATTAAATCAAGAACAATTACTACAAATTGTTGATTTAATGCTTGATGATACAAAAAAAGTATTAGCTGACAAAGATATTACATTAGTCATTTCGGATGATGCAAAAAAATTCTTATTAGAAAAAGGAACAGATATAAAATATGGGGCTAGACCTTTAAGAAGAGCAATCCAAAGATATTTGGAAGATGAACTTTCAGATATGATATTACGCTCAGATTTATCAAACGGTAATAAAGTTCTAGTTTCTCTTGAAGAAAGTAATTTAAAATTTAAAGTTGAAAAATAGGAGATATTTTTATGGCAAAGCATATACCCAATATATTAACTGTAGCAAGATTCTTTTTAATACCATTTATAATTTATTTTATAGTTAAAGAGCAATATATTACAGCATTGATACTTTTAACTATATCTGGTTTAACAGATATATTAGATGGATGGATTGCACGAAAGTTTAACTTTATAACCAATTTCGGAAAACTTATAGATCCTTTAGCAGACAAAGCTACTCAATTGGCTGTACTTTTAACAATCACCTTTAAAGGTGTTATTCCTTTTTGGATTATCATTGTAGTAGCCTTAAAAGAAGCAGCAATGATAGCTGGGGCATCTTTCCTTTATGGAAAGGAATTAGTAGTTTCAAGTAGATGGTTTGGAAAGCTTGCAACAGTATTGTTTTATATAGCGATTGTGTGTTCTTTTATAATCACATATTGGAACAAAATAGCAAGTGTACCTTCAAACTCAATATCTCCCTTACCACACTTTGATATGTGGATTTACTATTTAGCATTAGCAGCTACAATATTTTCTCTTGTTATGTATTATATTACATTTTATAAACAAGGCTATCTAAAAAAAGAAAACCTAAAAATAGATGAGAAATAATCTCATCTATTTTTTATTCAAAATCTTCTAGCACACTATTAAGTTCCATATTTCCAATTGCTTCAATTCCACTTTTAACTTTTTCTAAATCAATTTCAGTTAAATATCTTGTTTGTATCTCAGTATCTTTTTTTAGTGTAATTTTACCTTTTTCATCTATATTATATATTCCCAATACTCCATTATGTTCTTTAACTAAATAGTGTTGATCACAAAAACCACTTTCTTCTTTATAAATAGTAATTTCTCCTGGTGAAAAACTGTCAATCGTCCATTTTTTATAATAATTTTGCACATCTTCTCTACTTTTGTTTATAAGTTGTTCTGGCACATCAACAGTGTCTTTTAATAAATGATCACAACCTGTATAATATACCTTTTGAAGTATTTTAGCATTTGGTGACACCTTTTCTTCTATAGAGGCTGTATAAATTGTAGCAGTATTTTCTTCTGCTAATTTCTTATCTTGTACTGTATTGATTTGATCTGTTTTGTTTTTATTATAAACAGAAACACCTAAAACTACTCCCATTATCAATAAAAACAAAGCTAATGCAATAATCCATCCTTTTCTCATGCCATATCAGTCCTTTTTAATAATTTAATACTAGTATGAGATTTTTTGGAAATTTTATTCAATAAAGTACAAATCTATTTAAATATTGTTTTTATAAAACAATGTAATTATATGCACAAGCACGAATTAAACGATTTGTAATAGCAAGTCCTAAACCTTTGCTTCCAACCCCTTCAATAATTATTAAATCTATATCTTGTTTATCAGCTTTTCTCAAAAATGTAAATATATTTTTTGCAACATCTTCTAAGCTATTACCCATATTCCACTTGTTTTTTGCTATATATTTATCAATATGTTCATTTTTAGCTAAAACCAAAACATTTTCATTTTGTTTAGTTAACTCATTAATTTTATTAATCATTTTATCTGCATTTTCACTATACACCATCATACACTTTGTATTTGGTGCATAATGCTTATATTTCATACCAGGAGATGCCACAACTTCATCCTTTTGTACCTGACCTAACACATTTTTATCAACTTTAACCTGATTTGCAACCATTTCCAGTTGCTCTTTTGTTATTTTTCCTGGCCTAAGTATATTAATATTATCTCCATCAACTTTAATAACAGTTGACTCTAGGCCTATATCTGTTGAACCACCATCTAATATATATGAAACTTTTCCATCTAACTCTTCTATAATGTCTTCAACATTAGTCCCACTTGGCTTACCAGAAACATTTGCACTTGGAGCTGCAATTGGCACCCCTGACAATTCTATTAGTTCTTTCGCAATTAGATTGCTAGGCATTCTAATTCCTACAGTATCCAAATTTGCTGTTACAACATTCGGAATGATTTCATTACTCTTACGATTAAATATTATTGTAAGTGGACCTGGCCAAAAATTTTCTATTAGTCTTTTTTCTAATTCTGTTACTTCTGAAACTATTTTTTCTACCATCTCCATATTCGAAACATGCACAATTAAAGGGTTATCTTGTGCCCTACCTTTTGCAATAAATATTTTCTTTACTGCCTCTGCGTCTAAAGCATTTGCTCCTATTCCATATACAGTTTCTGTAGGAAATAAAACTAAATTTCCATTTTTTATTTCATTTGCTGCTTCTTGTATTTCATCTTTTTTTATTTCATTTGTTTGATCTGAATATTTTGATAACATACTTTTACTTCCTTCTTATATTTTTCTTATATATTATACTACTTTTAGGCTATTTTTCAATATCTAACCATTTATTAACTTTTGCCTTATTATTTTTTATAACAATAGTTATTTCTCCATATAAATCAGTTCTATATATTTCACAACCGTAAATTTTCTAATCTTTCAATTACTCCATCATTTGGATGTCCAAAAGTATTTTTTTCTCCTACTCCAATAAGTGCTATCTCAGGTTTTACCTCATCTAAGAACTGTTGAATCGATGAACTTTTTGAGCCATGATGTGCAACTTTTAATATATTTGCTTGAAGTTTATTTGTATCTTTATATTTACGTATTAGCCTTTCCTCTGCAATCTTTTCAATATCTCCTGTAAGTAATATGCTATACTCTTTATACCAAAATTTTGTCACAATTGAATTATTATTCAATATATTTTGTTTTATCAAATCTGTTTCTGGGTATAACACTTCAAAGCTACAATCCTTATCTATCTTAAGCCTATCGCCTGCTTTTACTGTAATAACATTAACTTTTTTTAATTTTACGAGTTTTGAAAATTTTTCAAAATTTTCACTCTCCTTGCCCTGCTCACCAATAATTACATTTTTCACTTTTATATTTTCTAAAACAGTTAATAAGCCTTGACAATGGTCAGAATCAAAATGTGTAAATAAAATATAATCTATACTCAAAATTGATTTGTTTAATAAATATGGAAGCAAAGTTTGTTCTCCAACATCAAATGAGCCAAACTCACTTCCTCCACCATCAATCAAAACTTTCTTTTTGCTTGGTGTTACAATCAACATGCTATCCCCTTGTCCCACATCAATAAAATGAATTTCAGTTTTATTTATCGGAATAAAAGTAAGTAAATATGGTATTATAACCAGAATCACACAAAATGCAATTAATTTCTTATAATTCTTCAACATGTGTGGATAAATTATTTGAAGTTTATCTTTAAAAAAATAAATTATAATAATAAAATAATAAATTATAATTTGCCATATTTTAGGTGTTGGCATCAAAACTTTCGAAAATGGCATTTTGCTTGACAGCTCTGCAATCAAAATAAATATTTTAAGTAATGGCTTTAAAAAAATTGAAATCACATATGCAAATGGCGAAATAATTAGAGAAACCATAAAAATCATTCCTAAAATCAAGCATATTCCCATTATTGGAGTTGCTAATAAATTTGAAATTATAAATACTAATGAAAGTGAACTAAAATTATATAACATAATTGGTGTAATAACTATATTGGCTGCTAAAGACATTATCATAGTTTGCTCAACATATATTAAAATTTTATATATGAAAACACTATATTTTTTCTCTTGTTTTTTAGTAACACTTTCTTGTACCTTCATGTCTTTCTTCTTTGTTATTCCTTTTTTCTTTAATCTGATATTGTATAACAGTTCGACAAATGTTACTATTCCAATTGTTCCTCCAAATGAAAGCTGAAAACTTATATCTAATAAAGCATAAGGATTAAATAATAAAATTATAAATGTACTTATTCCTAAATTATTAAATGTATCTGCCTTTCTAAAAATCACTTCAGCTATTAGGTTTAATATTGCCATTATACATGCTCTCGCAATTGAAGGTGACCCACCTGCCAAAAACATAAAAATCAACAGGAAAAAAATTATAAAAATTTTAGTTATTTTTTTATGAATTTTTAAAAATGTAAGAGCTGTTGAAATTCCTAGTAAAATGTACGATATATGTGCTCCAGATATTGCCAACATATGTGACAAGCTTGCCTGTCTAAAACTATTTTCTATATTACTACTTATCCCACTTTTTTCTCCCAATAGTAACCCAATACACAATCCCCCTTCATTTTTCGGCAATATTTTATATGTTTTTTCTATTAATATATTTCTAAGATTTGTAATTATTTTATAAAACATGTTGCCTTTATTTTTTCCAACAACTTTTATATTTTCTTTTTGAGCCATTACACTACCAGCTATTTTTTTAGTTTTTAGGTATTGACTATAATCAAAACATCCCTCATTTCTCGCTGTATAAGGTGCCTCAAATTTTGAGCTGAATATTATCTCATCTCCAAGCTCAAGCCCTATATCATCTTTTTCTCCTTTTATATCACATAAAACTTTAAATTTTTCTTTTTTAAAACCTTTATCATTATATATTTTCCATACTTGTATTTCATATGCTGTTTTATATTTCTTTTGATTACCATTTGAAACAACAACACCCTGTATAGTTATAGTCTGTTTATCATATTTTTTCCACACCTGTTTATAATTTCTTTCCAATAATAATGTATAAAAACAAAACAAAGTAAAACATATGCATCCAATTATCACATATTTATCTAGCATTTTCTTTAGTTTTAAAAAAATACACACTAATATCATTAATACACATAACAAAAGGGCTATACTTTTTAAGTATAGCCCTGTTATAATTCCTAAAATTGCACTTATAGAAACAATGTAAAATGGTCTCATAAAAACCTTTCCATAGTGCCCCTTAAATTATATTAATCTTAGTCCAGAATAAAATCTTCCTTTATAAATTGTTTTAAAGCTAGATATTTCAACAGCATAACATGTTGTTGATGCATGAATAAAATTATCATTTCCAAGGTATATTCCGCAATGACCAATACCCACACCTGTTTCATAATCAGTTAAGAAAACTATGTCTCCAACTTCCAAATCATTATACTTAGTAATTTGTTTTCCTCTTCCTGATCTATAGTATTGTGCATTTGCACCATGTGCAAGATTTATACCAAAATGTTTATACACATACATAGTAAACCCAGAACAGTCAAAAGTTCCATTTGATCCATCTCCGCCATATACATATTTATAGCCTAAATATTTTTTTGCATATGCAACAACATCTGTACCTTTAATTGTATTTTCGCTCTTCGTTGTTGTTTGCTCACTTTTTTGAGTTGTGAATTCCGTTGTTTTTACTGTCTCATCTGTACCTTTTTTTGATGTATCAACCTCAACTTTTTTTTCATTTTCAGTTTCTACATTCTCAGTCCTTGAGGTATTATTTCCTCTTGTTGTTGTCGTTTTTGTATCTGATACAAATTCCTTTGATACATAACCTGTTGTACTTCCACTTTTTACCTTATACCATCCATCTTCTTCTCCAATTATAGTTAATTGAGAATTAAGTGATAATACTTTAAGTATACTATAACTTGTTCCTGCTCCTTTTCTCATATTTACTGAGCTTTCACTTATATATGCAGTTTTTTCTTGGTATGTTTCTGTAGAAGTTTTTTCATCATTATTGTTATTACTAGATGCTGGCTCCTCTTTTGAATTTTCCAATAAATCAGTTCTTATCCATCCGCAATTATAATCTGTTTGTATATATGACCATCCAATTGTATCACTTAATAATATTACATTTTTACCTTTTTTTACATTTTCAATGCTACTTGCATAAATTAATGGTAATATTTTAATATTAGCATCTTGTTTTAATTTTTTATAAATCACTACATTACTTTCTTGACTACTACTTGTTGTTTCATTTGCAGAAGTATTTGATGAACTAGTATTTTCCTTAATGTTTGTTGTATTGTCTGTTGTATTATTTTCTGTAGTATTGTTTTCCGTTGTGTTATTTTCTGTATTTTTTTCGCTTGTTGTATCTTCATTTATTATTTTAACATAGTCTTTACTTACATAACCAGTATAAGATTTATACTTAATTTTGTACCAGTTTCCTTCTTCCCCTAACATTTCACATTCTACACCCTTAAATAGCATAGCAACTACCTTAGAATCAGTTGAAGGACTTTTTCTTACATTTAAAGTATCTCCTGTTACTTTTAATGTTGTTGCAGCTTTTGATATAGTTGAAATCGTTATAAAGCATACTGCCGTAAGCATTAAAGTTACAAATATTTTTTTAAAATTCTTCATTAAAAGAACTCTCCTTTTTTCTACAAATATCACTATAAATTTTGTTCTTTGGTACGTGTATAGTATATAATTAAAGTCTAAAAATGTCAATAAAAAATATATGTTTATGTACATTTTTCGTAGATAAAAGTGTTAATCTATACAAATGCAAAAAGCAAGGTTTTACAATTTCTTGTAACCCTTGCCTTTTCTATATTACATAATTTAAATTAAGCAATAATTTCAGATACAACACCTGAACCTACTGTACGTCCACCTTCACGAATAGCGAATCTTAATCCGTTTTCGATAGCAATTGGAGTGATAAGTTCGATTGTCATATCAACGTTATCTCCTGGCATAACCATTTCTGTTCCAGCTTGTAATTCGATAACACCTGTAACGTCTGTTGTTCTGAAGTAGAATTGTGGTCTATATCCATTAAAGAATGGAGTATGACGTCCACCTTCTTCTTTAGTTAGAACGTATACTTGTGCTTTGAATTTTGTATGTGGATGAATTGTTCCAGGTTTTGCTAATACTTGACCTCTTTCAACTTCGTTTCTTTGTATACCTCTTAATAAGATACCAACGTTATCTCCAGCTTCAGCTTGGTCTAATGTTTTTCTAAACATTTCAACACCTGTAACAACTGTTTTCTTAGATTCTTTAGCTAAACCAACAATTTCAACTTCGTCTTGAAGTTTTACTTGTCCTCTTTCAACTCTACCAGTAACAACTGTACCTCTACCACTGATTGTCATAACGTCTTCAATTGGCATTAAGAATGGTTGGTCAACTGGTCTATCTGGTGTTGGGATATAGCTATCAACAGCATCCATAAGTTCTTTAATTGGAGCATATACAGGATCATTAGGATCTGTAGATGTACTTTCTAGAACTTTTAATGATGAACCTTTGATAATTGGAATCTCGTCACCTGGGAAATCATAGCTTGATAATAAGTCTCTAACTTCCATTTCAACTAATTCTAATAATTCTGGATCATCAACCATATC
>CAKPKQ010000021.1 GCA_934167305.1 uncultured Clostridia bacterium
GGTTTGTTGGAACATAGTTTAAATGTTTATCATTTGCTAAAAGAAAAATTATTGCATAAACCATATAGCGATATTGTCAAAGCTTCTGATGAAACAATTATATTAATAACTTTGCTACATGACTTTTGCAAAGCAAATTACTATACAGTTGATTATAGAAATAAGAAAAATGAAGATGGTATTTGGGTTAAAGAACCATACTATACAGTTAACGATACTATTCCTTATGGCCATGGAGAAAAATCTGTAATGATGATTACTAAGTTTATTGACTTAACACTAGAAGAAATGTACTGTATTCGTTGGCATATGGGATTTACAGAACCAAAAGAATTATATAATACTATTAGTACCGTTTATGAAAGATATCCTCTTGCTTTAGCATTACATGAAGCTGATTTAGAGGCAAGCTATATTCTTGAAAGTAGAAAAAAATAATTATGAAGTTATCATATGTTAATTTAAATAAATACTCTAATATAAAAGAGGTCTTAAAAGCTGAATTTTCAATGTCTGACAGACTTTTATTAAAGTTGAAAAGATTAGATAAGATTTATTTGAATGGAAAAAACGCTTCTGTAAATCAAAATATTTCTAAAAATGATTTAGTTGAATGTTACTTAGATTATGATGAAGATAATTCCAACATCATACCTACTGAAATGCCAATTAATATTGTATATGAAGATGATGCTTTCTTAATTGTAAATAAACCTGCTGGCATTCCTGTTCATCCATCTATGGATCATTACACAGACAGTTTATCAAATGGAATTGCATTTTACTTTTCTAAAATTTGTTTAAAGAAAAAAATTAGACCAGTAAATAGAATAGATAAAGATACTTCAGGTATCGTTATATTTGCTAAAAATGAATATATTCAGGAATGTTTAATTAGGCAAATGAAATCAAAGCAATTTGTAAAAAAATATATTGCTGTTGTCAATGGTAATTTAGACAATTCGGTAGGAACTATAAATGCACCTATTGCCAGAAAAGAAGGTAGTATTATCGAAAGGTGTGTTAATAGTAATGGAGATAATGCTATTACTCATTACAAAGTTTTGAAAAGAACAGCAAATTATGATATTGTAGAATGTATTTTAGAAACTGGCCGAACGCACCAAATTCGAGTTCATTTTGCTCACATAGGTCACAGTTTATTAGGTGATACTTTATATGGTACACATTCAGACTTAATAAAAAGGCAAGCTTTACATTCATATGAAGTTGATTTTATACATCCAATTACAAAACAAAACGTAAAATATATAGCTGACATTCCAGAAGATTTGAAAAATTTGCTATAGCACAACAAAAAACGTAGGGTTTTACCTACGTTTCTTCATTTTTATAGTAAATCTATAAGCCGGGTTCTGTCATTTAAGATAGTCATTTATCTACTACTTATATTGCTATAAGTCTCATGCCACCAAATCGGAAGACGACGAGTAGTCTTAACCTTCCTGTTCGGTGTTGCTCCAGATGGGGTTTACACAGCCCAATATGTCACCATATTAGCGGTAGGCTCTTACCCTGCCTTTTCACCCTTACTGCATATTTAAATACAGCGGTTATTTTCTGTTGCACTTTCCTTGAGGTCACCCTCACTGGACGTTATCCAGCATCATTACTCTGTGGAGCCCAGACTTTCCTCGTACGCAGCTTTTCAGCTTTGCTATACGCGACTATCCAATTTACTACCTTTTAATTATACTATATTTATGCATAAATTTCAACACTTTATATTTACTATCTATACATATCGTCTATTTCACTTTGTAACCTTTGAATTTCAGCTTTTTTTCTATCAATTTCCATTCTTTTTTTCTGTTCCATTTTTTCCCTATTTTCTCTTCTACGTTCTACCATCAGTTTAGAATTATGTGATGCAATTCCAGCATCTATATCAAAAAATTTATTATATCCATTCTCTGTTTTACGCATGCCTCCTATATATTTTCCACATGGATGTTCTGGTGATTCTTGTAATCCATTTTCTAAATATTGATTCACTCTTTTTTTGTTTAATAAATATCTCATTACGTTAGAACAGTATTTTTCATCACTTTGCAATAATACAGGATCAATTTGAGCTAAAACACCTTTATAACTTCTTGCATCTATACTTTCATTTTCATATTGAGGATCTGAAAAAATAGTATCATCTTGTCTATACCATGAAACTATACAGTTTTGAACACGCTGATTTGCAAGGACTACAGTTTTATCGCCAACTATTAGTCTTGTAGTATCATAAAATTGACCAACTTTTATATTTCTATCATAAAAATCAATTTGTAGTCTTCCATCTTGAGACATTCCATACTTTATTTCATAATCCTTAGAAATATTATCGACTTTTTTATCTGTCTCTTGTTTATTCTTTTTAAATCTATCAAATAGTCCCATGTTTATCACCTCTCATATAGCATATTATAACATTTTTATTAAAATTTAGCAAATTTTAATAAAATCTGCTAATGCATTGCACTAGCAGATTCATATAAAATTATTCATCTTTTCCATATTTTTCATCATATTCTTTTTGTGCATCAACTGCTTCAAGGAAAGCAACTTTTGCCTCTTCTGCTGCTAATAATGCAAGAGTAACACATTGTTCTGCATATTCAATCTCATTGTCAATATATTGTGATAATTTTTCTTTATCATGTGCTTCTTTTCTTTCTTGTATATTTTCCTTTGCAACATTAAAGTTCATTTGTGCTCTTAATAGCTCACTAGAAATTTTGCTTTTTCCTCTTTCAGATGCAATCCTGCATTGTTCTTTTGCAGCTTCAAGACCACTTTGTGCATCCTTTAACTTTTCTGACAACACATCTTTTGCTTCCATTCCAGCTATTATTGCTGTATCTGTTCCATCTTTTATTTTTGCATTTAGCTCCTTCATTTTTGCATTAAATTCATCCATTTTTTGTTTTCTCTCTTCTTTGGTCATAATTAATTCCCTCCTATAAAAATTTATTATTGTTATATCATTTAATTGTGTCTAACATGTGACCTCAATATGTTTTTATGTCACTAATATTTCCATCTTACTCATTAGGTTTCTATATTCTATAAAAAATATCTCTTTATCTTTTAAATTAACTGCCTTTTTTAATTCATTTATCAATATATAACATTGACTCATTGTTGCTTGATTTGTATAATCATCTGTCAATGTATTTAATAAATTAGAAAATCTTTTTTCTGAATCAGCTAATCTTGCATTTGCATTATCCCATCTATCATTTGTGACATCAGCATATGATGCTACAGCATCATGTTGAATTGTTAATATCTCTTTTTCTCTTTCATTTTGTCCGCATCTTTTTTTATACTCCAGTATTTTTGCATCCATTTGAGTAACTGCATCAACAGCCCAAGCCTTATCCTTGTTTTTTATTGCTTGAGTGGCATTGTTAAGACTGTCATTAAACGAAACTATTAATGCATTATCAATATTTAACGAATATAAATCAATACTCACTGTATTCCATACTTGATATATTTGTTCTATTTCTGTTTGGACTTTTTCCCATTTAGTATCATACTTTCCATCATTTTTCAAAATACCATTTTGCACAGTATCTGTCTTTTCTTCTACTTTATTTCTTTGTTGTAAATTATCATTTGATTGATTTGTATTTGTGTCTGCTTGATCACTTAAATTAGTATTTATATTAGTTTGTATTTTAGGCTCTGTTTCTTGAAGCCTATTATCTCCTATACTTAGGCCATTAAAATCTCCTAGCATTGTAACAAAATATTGATTTAAGTACATAAGCTCCTGGGTTACTTTATCACTTAATTGATTAGAGTCATCCTGGCTATTAGCATATACTACTAAAGATGATAAAATTACAATAATAGCTAATACTGTAATTATTATAATTGTTATTGTTTTTTTCATAATTTTCATTCCTTTTTATTTTTTACTTAGTATTTGCTAAAAAATTGCCTTTTATTCTCAAGTATAATTGTTTTTATTTTTTTTATACTAATTACTAAAAGGAGATTTTTTATGAATGCAATTGTTAAGCTTTATAGTAATAATCCCGGCGAAATTTCAATGTTTTTAACGCATTTTTTTGAAAAAGAAATTACCCTCGATTCAGATTTGTTTTGGCAAAAAGAATATCTAAACCCAGTAGAGCTTTCAGATATTATTACTGCTTTAATTGAAAACATCGATGATTATAGTATAACTATGTGGATCAGCTTAGATAAAGATGTTTTTATAAATATAACTCAAAATAATGCAGATGATATTGTACGATATTTGTTTGAAAGATATCCATATTAAGATAAGCACTTTTTTAACTTTAATTCATAAAATTTATTAGAAAGGATGGATTTTATGAAAAAAATTAAATTAGCAGTAGTTGGTGCCACAGGATTAGTCGGTCAAACTATTATTAAGGTTTTAGAAGAAAAAAAATTGCCTATAGATGAGTATGTTTTTTTTGCATCAAGTAAATCAGCAGGAAAAGAAATCAATTTATTAGGAAATACCTATATAGTTCAAGAACTTTCTGAAAAATCTTTTTACTCCAATTTTGATTTTGCAATTTTTTCTGCTGGTGCAAGCGTTTCAAAAAAATTTGCTCCAATTGCAGTTTCCAAAGGATGCATTGTTATTGATAATAGTAGTTATTTCAGAATGAATAAAGACGTTCCATTAATTGTACCTGAAGTTAATATAGCTAATATTCAAAATAATAATGGAATTATTGCAAATCCAAATTGTTCTACCATACAAGCTGTTGTCGCCTTAAAGCCATTAGACGATAAATATAATATAAAAAGAATAGTTTATAATACATATCAAGCTGTTTCAGGCGCTGGTTACAATGGAGTAAATGACTTAATAAGTGGAATTAAAAATTTTGATGAAAAAATACCTATTATTGAAAATCAAAACTCAGATTACGAATTACAAAAATTCAATGTTCCTATCTTTAGTAATTGTATTCCTCATATTGATGTATTTTTAGATAATGGTTATACAAAAGAAGAAGAGAAAATGATAAATGAAACAAGAAAAATCTTAAATAAACCTAATTTAAAAATAACAGCAACTACGGTTAGAGTTCCTGTTATAAATAGTCATTGTGAATCGGTTAATATAGAATTCGAAAAAGAATTTAAACTTAAAGAATTAAAACAAATATTAAAAAATTCACCTAGTATAATTTTAAAAGATGATTTTGAAGTTTATCCAACTACTTTTGACAGTAATAATCAAGATAATGTATTTGTTGGACGAATACGTAGAGATTTTAGTGTATCTTCTGGTATTAATTTATGGATTGTTGCAGATAATCTTAGAAAAGGAGCTGCTTCTAATGCTATTCAAATCCTCGAAAATTTAATTAAAGAGCAAAAATAAAATGGCAAAACGCCATTTTATTCTTTTTCTAATATAATTGTTACTGGTCCATCATTTTGCAATGTAACTTGCATATCTGCTGCAAACTTTCCTGTTGCAACTTTTTTTATGTTTTGTTTTTTGCATTGCTCTACAAAATAATCATATAATTCACTAGCCTTATCTGGTTTAGCAGCATTAATAAAACTTGGTCTGTTTCCATGACTTGTATCAGCATAAAGTGTAAATTGAGATATTAGTAAAAGCTCTCCATCTATATCTTTTATAGATAAATTCATCTTTTCGTTTTCATCTTCAAACACTCTCAAATTAATTAATTTTTGTACTAAAAAATCTGCAATTTCCTTGGTGTCATTTGGGCCAACACCAATTAGTACCATATAGCCTTGGCCTATCTCACCAATTGTTTGCCCTTCAACAACTACATTAGATTGTTTTACTCTTTGAACTACTAATCTCATATTTGTGTGTCTCCTTTTTAAGATGTGTCCCCCGACTGACAAAAATGTCAGTTAAAGAAACGTCCCCGAACTGACATTACTCAGCCTTTTTTTCACGGGTCATTAGTTGTGTTACTGCTTTTCTTGGATCTAAGTTATTGTATAAAATATCATATACTGCATTTACTATTGGCATTTCTATGTTATATTTTTTTGCTAGTTTATAGGCTGCTTCAATATTGTCTACACTTTCAATAGTCATTCCTACTTCTTTTTTAGTCTCTTCTAAAGTTAAGCCTCTTCCTATACATCTTCCTGCTTTTCTGTTTCTACTGTGTTCACTCATACATGTTACAATTAAATCTCCTAATCCAGATAAACCATAAAATGTATTATGTTCTCCACCCATTGCAACTCCTAGTCTTGAAAGCTCAGTTAATCCCCTTGTAATTAGTGCTGCAAATGTGTTATCACCTAGCTTTAGTTCTGTTATAATTCCTGCACAAAATGCTATTATATTTTTTAGTGCTCCTCCAAGCTCAACTCCTTGTATATCATTGCTTGTATATACTCTCATTTCTTCATTCATAAAAGTATCTTGAATTAAGTATTGAACATTGTAGTCTTTTGAAGCTGCTACAATTGCTGTTGGTATTCCAAGTGAAACTTCTTCTGCATGACTAGGTCCAGAAAAAGCTCCTATTTTTACATTTGGTATTTCTTGTTCTGCAACATCATTTAGTGTTGATAATGTTGCAAGTTCAAAACCTTTTGAACATATAACTACTGGTTGTGTTGTTATATATTCTTTATACTTGTTTAATGTATCTCTAAAGAATTTAGATGGTGTTACATGTAATATAATATCAGAGCCTTCTACTGCTTCTTTAATGTCTGTAGTACAGTATATATTTTCTGGCATTTCTGCCATTGGTAAAAACATACACTTTCTTTCTTTGTTTATTAAGTCCGCTTCTTCTTGCGCAAATGACCATATTTTCACATTATGTCCCATTTTAGCTGCATGTATTGCTAATGCACATCCCCAGCTTCCGCTTCCAATTATACAAATATTTTTCATTATCTTCTGTTCCTTTCTATTTTGACTTAAAACTCAATTTGTTTTCTGTACCACTTAATATTCTTTTTACATTTGCTCTGTGGTTGAATACAACAAGTACAGCTATAATAATACTAAAAATTAAATAACTCCAATTACTATTTGGCGTTTGAACAATATAGTTTTGATTTATAAATGCAACTAATATAGGAAATAATATTCCTGCTGAAATTGAACCTACTGAAACCATTTTAGTTAATGCCATTAATACTAATGCAAATACTAAACAAATTAATCCAATCTGCCAATTTACCATTAGTAAAACACCTAATGAAGTTGCAATTCCTTTTCCACCTTTAAACCCGAAGAAAATTGGAAATGTATGCCCTACTATTACAAATATCCCAGCAAGTTGTACTAATAATGCATTATCCAAATTTTTTATAATTTTTCCTGCAAGTACAGCTATTAATACTGCAACTACACCTTTTAATATATCGCAAATTAAGGTTATAACTGCTGCCTTTTTTCCTACAGATCTTAGCATATTTGTTGTTCCTGCATTTCCACTACCTTTTTCTCTTATATCAAATCCTGCCATTTTTTTGCTAATAATTATTGAAAAATTAACACTACCTATTAAATAGGCAATTACTGCAACTATTATATATGTTGCCATAAAAAATCACTCTCCTTTGTATTATTCTTTTTCTCCCTTTTCTCTTACTATCATTCTAATTGGGGTTCCTGTTAGCCCAAATTCTTTTCTAATTTGGTTCACAAGGTACCTTTCATAAGAAAAATGGAATAGCTCTTTATCATTTACAAATACCACAAATGTTGGTGGTTTTGTAGTAGCCTGAGTCATATAAAAAATCTTTAGTCTCTTTCCCTTATCTGTTGGTGGTTGCACAATTGTAACCGCTTCACTTAATACGTCATTCAATACTGAAGTTGATACTCTTAATGCATTTTGACTTGCAACCATATTTATCATTTCATATAGTTTGTTTACTCTTTGACCTGTTTTAGCCGATATAAACATAATAGGGGCATAAGATAAATAAGATAATTTATTATACACATCTTTTTTATAGTTTTCCATAGTTTGATTATCTTTTTCTACTTCATCCCATTTATTTACTACAATTATTACACCCTTGCCAGCTTCATGTGCTTCTCCGGCTATTTTTGCATCTTGAGCAGTTACTCCTTCTTTTGCATCTAGCATTAGCATACATACATCTGCTCTTTCTACTGCTAATAGACTTCTCATAACACTATATTTTTCTAGGTTATCATTTACTTTGCTTTTTCTACGAATTCCTGCTGTATCAATAAATATATATTTACCATATTCATTCTGAAATTCTGAGTCAATTGCATCTCTTGTAGTTCCTGCAATATCACTTACTATTACTCTATTTTCTCCAAGTATTTTATTTACTAATGAAGATTTACCTACATTTGGTTTTCCTATGATTGCTACTTTAATAACATCACTTTCATCTTCATCTTCTGTTTGAGGTGGAAGATTATCATATATAGCATCTAGTACATCTCCTATTCCTTTTGCATTTACTGATGATACAGCAAAAGGTTCTCCAACTCCTAAATTATAAAATTCATATAATTCATCAGGTGTTTTTCCAAATGTATCAGATTTATTACATACTAAAATTATTGGTTTCTTAGATTTTTTTAGCATTAATGCTATATCTTGATCTGTTGCAGTAACTCCTTGTTTTATATCTGTTACAAACAAAATTACATCTGCAATTTCTATTGCCATATCTGCTTGTCTGCGCATTTGCGAAAGAATAATGTCATCAGACTCTGGCTCTATACCACCAGTATCCACTAAAGTAAAGTTTCTACCTCTCCAATTTGCATCAGCATAAACTCTATCTCTTGTAACACCTGGTGTATCTTCAACTATTGATATTCTCTTTCCAACAACATAGTTAAAAAATGTAGACTTACCCACATTTGGCTTACCTATAATTGCAACTATTGGTTTACTCATTTTTCCATTCCTTTCTTTATTTTGCTATTATTATAATTAAGTTTAAAATGAACAAGATGCTGATTATTTTTAAACTTTAGTATGTAAATTTGCCTTCTAACAAATCATCATTTCTAATCCACTCATCAACATCAACTTCAATATATTCTGAATCACTAGTTCTAACTACTACTTTTTTAATTCCACTATTTATTATTAACTTTCTGCACATTTGACATGAATTAGAACCTGGGTCATATTCACCTGTTTCGGCTTTATATATAACTAAATATAAAGTTCCACCCATCATGTCTTTTCTGCTTGCACTAATTATTGCATTTTGCTCTGCATGAACACTTCTACAAGCATCATATCCTCCATGTCTTATATCTGGAAATTCTTTTTTCTTGGTACAATAGCCTATATCTATGCAGTTTTTTCTCCCCCTTGGTGCTCCGTTATAACCTGTAGATATAATTTCATCATTGTTTACTATAACACACCCTACTCTTTTTCTTAAGCATGTACTTCTTTCTGCAACAGATTTTGCTATATTTAAATAATAGTTTGTTTTATCAATTCTATTACTACTCATTTATATACCTATTCCTTATTTTAAATTTTTGCATTTATATTTTACCATACAATGTCAAATAATGCTATTATTTTTATTCATTTTTATCATTTGCTCTTGCAAAGCAAAACAGCATAGCCTTTAAGCTATGCTGTTATCGATTTTTATCCTTCAGTTTTTGCAATTACTTCTTTTCCATCATAGTATCCACAATTTGGACATACTCTATGTTGTAATACTTTTTCATGGCAATGTGGACAATCAACTAAATTTTGATTTTCTAATTTCCATGTAGATCTTTTTAAATGTGTTCTTGCTTTTGACCATCTTCTTTTTGGTTGTGCCATTTCTAATTCCCTCCCTTGATTGCTTTTTCTCTGTAATCTATATTTTAATTTATTACCTAAAAATTGATACTATAAAATTATACTAACTTTTTTTGCATTTGTCAACTGCTTATTCATCTTTTGTAGTATTTATTTTTAATAACTTAAATATTTCTACTACAACAATTGGCATAAATACTAATATAACTGTCTCTAGAATATTCATTGCTGGTAATACTGGTATGCTAAATATATTTCTTAATGCTGGTACAAATAATACTATAAGCATTAGTCCTGCAGATACAACTGTTGCAAGTATTAATTTACTATTATTAAATATTCCTGTTTTAAATATAGATTTTTTATTGTTTCTAATATTAAATACATGTACTAATTCTGAAAGCGCTAAAACAGTAAATGCCATTGCTTGTCCTATTTCTACTTTAACTTCTTCTGCAGATAATGTTCTTACAATTCCATTTGCTTCTGTTACTTGTACAACTGGCAACTCATTTTCTGGTGTTGCTAAACCAATTATAAATGCAATAAGTGTAATTACACCAATCATAATTCCTTGGTATATTACTCTAAAAGTCATTCCTTTTGTAAATACACCTTGTTTTGGTTTTAATGGTTTTCTATTCATTATATCTTTTTCTGCTGGATCAACTGCTAATGCTAATGCTGGTAGTGAGTCTGTTACTAGGTTTATCCATAATATATGAATTGGTAATAATGGTGTAATTAAGTTTACATCTATGTTAAACCATTTGCTTAAAAGTGGAGTCATTAAAATCGCTACAAATAATATTATTATTTCTCCAACATTACTTGATAGTAAAAATTGAATTGCTTTTAATATGTTATCATATATACGTCTTCCTTCTTCTACTGAAGATACTATTGTAGCAAAGTTATCATCTGTTAATATAACATCTGCCGCTTCTTTTGATACATCAGTACCAACTATTCCCATTGCACATCCTATATCTGCTGTTTTTAATGCTGGAGCGTCGTTTACTCCATCACCAGTCATTGCAACAATTTCTCCATTTGCTTGCCAAGCTTTTACTATTCTAACTTTATGTTCAGGCGAAACTCTTGCATATACACTATACTTTCTAACATTTTTTATTAAGTCTTCATCTGACATTTCTTCAAGTTCACTACCTGTAATTGCTTCATCTTCATTTTCTAAAATTCCTAAAGCTTTAGCAATTGCAATTGCTGTAATTTTGTGGTCACCTGTAATCATTACAGTTTTAATACCTGCTGTTTTACATTTTTCTACTGCTTCTTTTACTTCTTCTCTTGGTGGATCTATCATTCCAACCATACCAACATAAGTTAAATCACTCTCAATAGTTTTCATTTCTTCATCTGTTGGTTCATGGTCTAATTCTTTATATGCCATTGCTAATACTCTAAGTGCATTTTTAGCCATTTCTTCATTTTGTTTAACAATTTCTTTTCTATATTCATCAATGTCAGTATTTACATTTCCATTTATAACATAGCTACTACATCTGTTTAATAACTCATCTACTCCACCTTTTGTATATACCATATATTTATTAGGAAATAGATGTACTGTTGTCATAAGTTTTCTATCAGAGTCAAATGGTAGTTCTTTTACTCTTTCATATTTTTCTAGAATTGGTGGTTGAAAATCCAGTTTGAATCCCATATCAATTAATGCTGTTTCTGTTGGATCTCCAGTAAGTTTTCCATCTGATACTTTTGTGTCATTACAAAACATGCTAATATATGTCAGTGTCTCTAGTTCTTCATCCAAATTTTCTGTATCTATATCGTCTAAATCTACTAACTTATTGTTATAAAATACTTTTTTAACAGTCATTTTATTTTGTGTTAATGTTCCTGTTTTATCTGAACATATAACTGTTGTACTTCCTAATGTTTCTACTGCTGGAAGCTTCTTAACAATTGCATGTTTTTTTACCATCCTTTGTACACCAATTGCTAATACAATTGTAGATACAGCAGCTAGTCCCTCTGGTATAGCTGCAACTGCTAAACTTACTGCAGTCATAAACATTTCTATTGGTTCTTTACCATATAATAAACCAATTATAAAAATAATTACACAAATTACTATTGCTACAATTCCAAGTGTTTTACCTAGTTTGTTTAATTTTTGCTGTAATGGAGTTTCTGTTTCTGCAACTTCATTTATCATTCCAGCTATTTTTCCAACTTCAGTATTCATACCTGTTTCAACAACAATACCTCTGCCTCTACCATAAGTAATTAGGCTTGAGGAAAATAACATATTAGTTCTATCTCCTAAACCTATTTTTTCATCATTTATTACATCAGTATTTTTATCGACTGGAACTGATTCACCTGTTAAGGATGCTTCCTGTGCTTTTAAGTTAGCAGATTCTATAATTCTTAAATCTGCTGGTACATAATCTCCAGTATCTAATATTACAATATCTCCTGGTACTAATTCTTTTGATGGTATTACATCTACTTTTCCATTACGAATTACTTTAGTAACATGAGAACTCAATTTTTGTAAAGCCTCTAGTGATTTTTCCGCCTTACTTTCTTGTGCCACTCCAATAATTGCATTTACAATTACAACTATTAGTATAATAATTGAATCAGTTATTCCTTCTCCTTGATAATAGCCTACTGCTCCAGAAATTATAGCCGCAATTATTAAAATAATAATCATAAAGTCTTTGAATTGCTCTAAGAATTTAACAATTAAACTCTTTTTCTTTTTAGCTTGTAATTCATTTAGTCCGTAAATTTCTCTTTTTTCTTTTACTTGCTCATCAGATAGTCCCTGACTACCTACTTTTAACTCTTCTTTAACTTCTTCAATGCTTTTATTAAACCACTGTTCTCCCATTAAATTTCTCCTTTAATTTTTTGTTAGTTTTTCCTATAAATTATATTTTATTTTGTAAAAAATAGCAATAGTTTTATTTTTGTGATATAACTTTTTCAAATAAAAAAATAAGAGTTGTTCTATTATAGAACTACTAATATTTAAAATAAACTTTAAGATTTAAAATAATACTAATTTTGAACAATTATGATCCTAATTTAATAAATAAAAATCATAAATAGAAAATAATTATTGCATTGAAGTTGACTTTGCTGTGAGCATAATTACTTTTGTTTTTATTTCTTCTTTCCTTATATTATTTAAAATCTCAAAACCATTTATGCCCGGAAGCATAACATCTAAAATTATTAAGTCGTATATATTGGTTGTAGCATTATACAAACCTTCTTCTCCATCTGTACAAATATCTACCTGATATTTTTCTTTTTTTAATTTTGATGCAATTGCATCTGCTAAATTAAATTCATCTTCAATTATTAAAATACGCATATTTTTACCATTTATTAAAATACGCATATTTTTACCATTTCCTTTTTTCCAAAGTGTCATTGCCTATTTGGCAGTTTTACTTCAAGTTATTTATTGCATATATTATACTTTAAACAAGATTTATTTGTATATAGTTTTCACAAAATTATCATACTATGAAAAGAAAGGGTGATGTTATGGCATTAATAAAATGTCCAGAATGTGGCAATCAAATAAGCGACAAAGCTGAAAGTTGTCCAAAATGTGGTTATGAGTTAAACAAGAAATCTGATTCTGTCACTACCAATGCTAACAAAATAGCAAGTTCCTTTGCAAATAAAGGTAACTTTAAATATATTTTAATAATATTGGCTATAATTGTAGTTGGCTTTTTAGTTTTTAATCAACCAAGTAATAATACAGGAACAGGCACAGGTGGTACTGGAACAGGCGGAACAGGAACTGGTGGTACTGGTCAACCTACTACCCCATCAACTAATGGTAATCAGGTTTACAATGATCCTTACCTTGGAATTTCTTTCCAAGTACCAAGTGGTTATAAAGTAACCACAGATAAAGAAGGATACATTTATGTAGGTAAAAACATAGATGACCAAGGTCCTTTAATCCCATATCTAATTATTGGCAGATATGACAATTATACTAGTGAAGTTCAATTTTTAAATGATTTTACAACGTATATGAAAAAAGAATATAGTGATTTACAAATTATTATTAATATGCTTTCTGGTGTTATTGGTAACAGAACTGTTTATGGATTAGCGTATAGTTATACTTCAAGTGGACACTTAGTAATTGATAACAGATATGCTGTACTAATCAATGGTAAAGTATATATGATAGCTTCTCGTGAGGAAAATACCAATACAACAGAAATCAATAATGCTGTAAATTGCATTATATCTACTTTAACAGAAAGGGGATCATAAAATATGGCTTTAATAAAATGTGAAGAATGTGGTGAAAGCATATCTTCTAGTGCTAAAGTATGTCCACACTGTGGCGTAAAAATTAATCTACAAACTTGCCCCGAATGTGGTGCCAAATTAAACGGAGACGAAATTAATTGTCCCGAATGTGGTTACCCTGTTGGCAAGAAAAATGCTTCAAATATAATAACTGAAAACTTAGATAAAATAACAGGTGCTCAATCAAAAAGCTATGTAAAATTTAAAGATTTATTTAAAAATACTTTCAAAAAACATACTGAAGAAGATTTGGATGAAATTTTTGTTTGTGGTTCAGATAAAACTACTCCAGATGTCAAAGATATTAACCCAAATAACGCAAGTGCATGGGTATATTTTAAAATATTTGTATTTTTCATAATTGCATATATTCCCACTCGTATAGGATTTATAGATTATGGAAATATAAACTTTTTACCAATAATGATAATGTTAGCAGCTTTTGCTGTTCCAGTAACTGTACTTATATTTTTCTTTGAAATTAATTTATTTAGAAACATACCTTTTTATAAGGTAATAAAATACTTTATACTTGGTGGAGCATTATCACTAATCTTAGCTATACTATATTTTTCATTACCATATTTCGAAACAAATGCTACTGTTCAAACTTATGAGGGTGCTTTATTGATTGGCCTGGTTGAAGAAGTTGCAAAAGCTGTTATAGTTGCTATTTTCTTATTTAAAAGCAAAAAGAGTAATTATATATTAAACGGATTATTAGTTGGTGCTGCTGTTGGTGCAGGTTTTGCTGCATTTGAAACAGCTGGATACATCTTAAAATTTGGTCTTAACAGCGGTTTACAAACAATGTTAGAAATTATAAAATTACGTGGTTTCTTGGCACCTGGTGGTCACGTTGCTTGGGCAGCTATAGAAGGTGCAGCATTAATGTATGTTAAAGGATTTGATAAATTAGATAAAAAACACTTAAATGATAAAAGATTTTTATTAATTTGTTTAATTCCTGTTGTATTACATGGTATATGGGATATGCCTATTAATGCTCCTTATTACCTAGTTCAAATTGCAATGACAGTTTTAGCTTGGCTTGTAATAATTTATTTTATAAACTTAGGATTAAAACAAATTGATGATGCTAAAAGATTAGAATCAAATAAATAGTTGACTAAAACCTCCTTCTTAGGTAAAATATATCTAGAAGGAGGGATTTTTTTGAAAAAGAGTTCAATTATTATTTTAATTATTGCTATTTTAGTTATTATAGCTGGTGTTGCAATTTATATGATAACTAATCAAAATTCTACTAATAACTCTTCTATTAATTTGAAGACTATGATTGATACAATTTATAAAAACTCAAATGTTGAATTGCCATCATTAGAAACTCAAAAAATTAGTTTGTCTGATAATAATGTTGTTTCTTCATATACATTTTTATCCAATAATGATAATGTTGAAGAATTAGTAGTGTCTGAACCTGTAATGAGTTCTCAAGCATACTCATTAGTTGCTATAAAACTAAAAAATAATGCAAATATCGAACAAGTTAAACAAGAAATTTATGACAATGTAGATATGAATAAATGGATTTGTGTATCTGCTGAAAAGTTCTATATTACAAATCACAATAATGTAATATTCTATGTAATGTCATATGAAGATTGGGCAAAACCAGTTTATGATTCATTTAAAAAATACGTAAATAACGAAGTTGGAAAAGAGTTAGAAAAATCAGGAAATTCTGATTATGAACTTCCACCTGAAATGAAAGTACAATAATCAAAAGTGTGCCATTGGGGACGGAGAATATTGGCACGTTAATAATTTTAAAACGTGCCAATATTCTCCGTCCCCAATGGCACACTTTTTAACTTTCTGAAAGGATTATAGTTATGGTTTTTACAAGTATTAGCTTTATATACTACTTTCTTCCCATAGTATTAGTGGTATATTTTATATTGCCTAATAAATTTAAAAATATGGTTCTTCTCCTTTCTTCTATATTATTTTATTTTTATGGAGAACCTAAATATATATTATTGATGATTATCGAAATTGCTATTGCCTATTTTTCTGCATTGTTAATTGACAAACATAAAAATAAAGGCATCTTAGCTTTATCAATATTTATACATATTTTATTTTTGTGTATATTTAAATATCTAACTTTTATTATAGAAAATATAAACGGCATATTTAATATTGATATTCCATTACTAAATTTAGTATTACCAATAGGAATATCATTTTACACATTTCAAATAATCAGTTATGAAGTTGATGTATTTAACAAAAAAGTATCTGCTCAAAAGAACTTTTTTAAATTTGCAACTTATGTATTTTTCTTTCCTCAACTTATAGCTGGTCCAATAGTAAGGTATAACTCTATTGCTAATGAACTAGACAACAGAAAGCATACATTCGAAAACTTTGCTTATGGTGCTAATAGATTCACCATAGGACTTGCTAAAAAAGTAATAATAGCAAATAGCCTAGGTGAATTGTGTAATGTATTTTCTTCAATACCTGATAAAAGTATTTTATTTTATTGGATTTTTGCAATTAGTTATATGTTACAAATATATTTTGACTTTTCTGGCTATTCAGATATAGCAATAGGATTAGGAAGATTTTTCGGTTTTCATTTTCCAGAGAATTTTGATTACCCATACACTGCAAAAACTATAACTGAATTTTGGAGAAAATGGCATATGACTTTAAGTTCATGGTTTAGAGACTATGTATACATTCCTCTAGGTGGAAATAGACGTGGAGTAAAAATTCAAATAAGAAACATCTTAATTGTTTGGGCTTTAACTGGTCTATGGCATGGTGCAAGTTGGAATTTTGTTTTGTGGGGCTCATTATTTGGTGTTATACTAATTTTAGAAAAATTTGTATTTAATAAACTTCTTGAAAAGTCACCAAATATTATAAAAAGAATTTATACTTTATTTATTGTTATGATTAGTTTTGTTATATTCCAGTCAACAGATATGAGTCAAATTGGAGTAATAATTAAAGGATTATTTGGACTTAATAATGAAGCTTTAATAAATGCTACTACACTTTACTACTTAAAAGGTTATGCTGTAATTATTATTTTAGGAATAATAGGCTCTACCCCATTATTACGTAATTTAGTAAATAAATTAAGTAGTAACTCAAAATGGAACAAAATTATAAATATTTTACAACCTATTTACATGATTTTATTATTAGGTATTGTAACAATATTTTTAGTAGATAATTCATACAACCCATTTTTATATTTTAGGTTTTAGAAGGTGAAATATGAGTAATAAATTTAAAAATATAATTGTATCTGTTTTATTTTTAACAATATTACTATTAGTATTTGTTTTAAACATATTAAAACCAGATACCGAAATATCTATTGCTGAAAGACGTAAGCTCGAGCAGTTTCCAAGTTTTACATTTCACAATTTATTTAATGGTACATTTTTTAGTAAATTTGATACCTATGTAAATGATCAATTTATTAGTAGAGATACTTTTAGAACTGTCAAAGCTAAACTAGACTTAACTTTTAAAGGAAACTATCACAACATTTATATTAAAAACGATTATTTAGTTGAGCAGACCTATCCTCTTTCAGAAACTTCGATAGCAAACTTAACAGGTAAAATAACAAATATAAAAAATAATTATTTAGCTAATAATAAAATATATTTTTCAATTGTTCCAGATAAAAATTATTTTGTAAATGATAATAATTTAAAAATGGATTATGATTTGCTTGAAAGTAGAATGAAAGAAAATCTAGATTTTGCCACATATATAAATATATTCGACAAATTAGATTTAACTGACTATTATAAAACTGATAGCCATTGGAAACAAGAAAACATACAAAAGGTTGCTGATGAACTTTTAAAAGGAATGAATAATTATTCAAGTTCTAACTATAATATTGAGAATATTACAAAGTTTAAAGGTACTTATGCTTATCGAGTACCTGTAAATACTGACTTTGATGAAATAAATATAATGACTAATGACATATTAGAAAATGCTAGAGTATTTAATTATACAACTAATGCTTATACTAATGTGTATGATTTAAGTAAAAAAGATTCATTGGACAAATATGACATATATTTGTCTGGCTCTACTCCCCTTTTAACTATTAATAATGATAAAAATAATAATGGAAAAGAATTGATAATTTTTAGAGATTCTTATGGAAGTAGTTTAGCACCTTTGCTATTAAATTCTTATAGTAAAATAACTTTAGTAGATACTAGATACATATCACCTACAATATTAGGAAATTATATTGATTTTAGTAATAAAGATGTGTTATTCATATACAGTATTTCAATAATAAATAATAGTTATTCTTTAAAATAAGCAATATTGGGAGGTAAAATCATGCCAAAGGAACAAAATGTAATAAATTATTATGTTATATGCAATAGACTAAAAAATGTTATTAGAACAGGTTGGAAAAACTGGAATGTTCAAAGAGAAAGAATTGAAAGTGTTGCAGAACATATATATGGAGTTCAAATGTTGGCTATTGCTATGAAATCGGAGTATCAATATGACGTTGATATTATGAAAGTTATATTTATGTTGGCCATTCATGAGCTTGGTGAAACCATTATTGGAGATTTAACACAATTTCAAATTTCTAACAATAAAAAAATAAATATAGAACATGAGGCTGTTCATAAAATTTTAAATGGGTTACTTGATGGAAATCAAATTGAAGAGATGTTTCTAGAATTTGATTCTCACAATACTAAGGAAGCACTGTTTGCATATCAATGTGACAAGTTAGAATGTGATTTACAATGCAAATTGTATGACGAAGAAGGCTGTGTTGATTTAAATAAACAAGAAGGAAATGACATTATGAGCAATTCTCTCGTTCATGAATTACTTAGTAATGGGACTTCATGGTCAAAAATGTGGCTTCAATACGGACAATTAGTTTATCCATATGATGAAAATTTTAAGTCCGTATCAAACTATGCCATAGATAATAAGCTTATCAATAACTAAACTATAACAAAAAACTTACAAACCATATAGTCTGTAAGTTTTTTTGTGGAGCAATTACGGAATAGGTATGCGAAAAAATATCTGCAAAGTAATGCATTTTCCTTTAAGTAATAATGATAGCGTTGAGCATAGCCCAATAGTCAATTTCAGCAGACCTTTCTTTAGAAATTTTATCAGCATCACGTTTGCTGACGATATCGACATCAAACATTCCCTTGAGGAATGCTATTTTTTCGCCAATACTTTTGAAGTTGTAGTTTTCCTTTATTACCTTGTCAGCCTCCGCAACATCCGGTGACAGTTCAATCAAAGTTTTAACAACTTTTCTAGTGCGTGCTTCCATTTGTTTACCTCCTAACAATTGTTTTACGAGATTTTACAACTTTGCTATTCTTATTATATTTCGCATAGCTACGAATAATAACGAAGCTATTATACCATTATTTACATAATTTTTCAATGTTTCTAGCTACTTTTAGATATTATTTGATAAGATACTGATTAGTATTTGCCTTAATTATACTGGTTATAATTTTAAGCAAATAGACAAAAAAAACATCTGTAACTCGGCGGTTCAATTAGTAATAGAGATGTGTTGTTCGTATACAGTATTTCAATAATAAACAATAGTTACTCTTTAAAATAATATAAATTTAATTATCTTATGAAACTTCAATAGCCTAGAGTTTTAATTCTAGGCTATTTTTAAAGTATGTTCCAACATATTTAAATACATAAATAATTTTCTGGCTATTATTATATATAATTATTTAATACTTGAGTTTCCACATTTACATCAACTCTGGTCAACTTTCCATTTATTTTTATATACCAATAGATAGAATCCCAACTTATAGAATTACTACTATTATTTTCTATAATTACTTTTAATTCCTCTTCAATTTTTTCTAAGTCAGACTGAGAAAGTGTTTTTATATATTTAACTGTAGCAGGGTCACTTATACCTGTTATCTTGTTTATATATGAACTACTTAGATATGTATATATCTCTCCATCTTTATTTATAATATAGTGTAACGGCTGTTTACCTAAATATGATTTTTTATTTAAACCACTTCCTTCTGACTCTAGAGCAATATCTAAATCCATTGAGACATCTTTCCATATATCTATATACGCACTATCTCTTATTGAATCATTTATTTTATTTCTTATAAAATATATACTATAATATATACCAAATATAATTGCAATTATTAATATAATAATAGCACAAATTATAATTATTTTTTTGTTTCTTTTCATATAAATTTACTCCTTATAGCTTTTGTTTATAATATACTATAAATGTTAAAGTTCTTCAATTTACTTATTACAAATGGAATAATATCATTATAACTGTTGTTTCAATTTTATACTAGCATGTGCGGAAATTATTTAAAAAAAGCTCACAAACTTTAACTAGTCTATGAGCTTTTTTATGGAGCCCTTATGGTTCTGGTAAAACAACCATTAAAAGCAACAATTTATAGGTAGTAATAACTACTAACTAAAA
>CAKPKQ010000022.1 GCA_934167305.1 uncultured Clostridia bacterium
GATCAAGATCAGGTGATATTGACCCAACTGTTGTAACATTCTTAATGGAAAAAGAAAACTTAACAGCTCAAGAAGTAAACACTTTATTAAATAAAAAATCTGGCAAATTAGGATTATCTGGAATCAGTTGTGATGACAGAGATATTGAAGCTGCTATAAAAGAAGGAAATCAAAGAGCTAAACTTGCAATAGACAATTTTGAATATCAAGTTGCAGGATATATTGGAAGATTTGCAGTTCAAATGAAAGGCGTTGACGCAATTGTTTTCGCTGGTGGAATTGGTGAAAATGGAATTGATGCAAGAAAAGAAATATGCGAATACCTTGAATTTATGGGTGTAAAAATCGATGATGAAAAGAACAACTGTAGAGGAAAAGAAGCTGAAATTTCAACTACAGATTCAAAAATTAAAGTATTTGTTGTTCCAACTAACGAAGAATTAATGATTGCAAGAGATACAATGGAAATAGTAAGCAAATAATATATCAAAAAAGAGTTCAAAAAAATCGAACTCTTTTTTAGTATAGTCTTTTCTAAAATTTAATTTAATGATATTATATATAAAAACATATAAAGAAAGGGGTATTTTATAATGATAGACTTAAAAGAAAATCCACCATTTTTAAATTCATTTTTAGAATACCTAACTGGAATTCTAAATAAATCTGTTAATACGGTTAAAGAATATAATTACGATTTAGCACATTTTCTAAAGTTTATATTACATCATTTTAATATGTCATCAGAAGAGGATATAAAAAATATTGATATACATGATATGAGTATAGAAACAGTTAAACAAATTAAATTAGAGGACATACATGCTTTTTTATACTATTTAACTGAAACATACCATAGTAAGGCTGCAACCCGTGCGAGAAAAGCTGCAAGTATTAGAATGTTTTTTAGTTATTTAACCCAAAAAGCACATTTATTAGAAGTAAATCCAGCTCAAGGCTTAGAAACACCTAAACTTGATAAAAGACTTCCTAAATACCTAACTTTAGAACAAAGCAAAGAATTACTCGAGGTTACTAAATCAGAATCAGGAGATTTTAAAGAAAGAGATTATGCAATTATCACTTTGTTTTTAAATTGTGGTATGCGTCTATCTGAATTAGTAAGTATTAATATAAAAGACATTAATTTTTATGATAACAAGTTAAATGTAATAGGGAAGGGAAACAAAGAAAGAACCATATACTTAAATAAAGCATGTATTGATGCAATAAACTCATATTTAGCTGTAAGACCACATGATGGTGTGAAATTTGACTCAAGAGATGCTTTATTTTTAAGTAAGAGAAAAGAACGTATTAGTAATAGAATGGTCCAAGAAATTGTAAAAAGAGAATTAGCAAAAGCAGGGTTAGACATAAATAAATATTCTGTCCACAAATTAAGACATACAGCTGCAACTCTAATGTATCAATATGGTGATGTAGATATTAGGGCTTTACAAGTATTATTAGGACATGAAAGTATATCTACAACTGAGATATATACTCATGTAGAAAATAAGCAAGTGAAAAATGCAGTTGAAAGTAACCCTTTAGCAAACGAATAAATTAATGGAGGATATTAAATGGAAGAAATAAAGAAAAAAGAGCATATTAAAATATGCGGAATCAGTATTTGGAGAATTTTGGCATACTTCGTAGTATATAGTGTTGCTGGATTTATTATAGAAACCATATTTGGAATATTAACTAAAGGAGTATTAGAAAGCAGAAAAAGCTTTTTATATGGTCCATTTTGCAGTATATATGGGCTTGGCGCAGTATTAATGATATTGCCTTTACAAAAATATAAGAAAAATAATTATACATTGTTCTTTGCAGGATTTTTTATAGGCTCAATTATCGAATACATGGTGAGTTTGATAGGGGAACTTATATTTCATATAAAATGGTGGGACTATTCTGATCAAATGTTTAATATAAACGGAAGAATCTGTGTTTTATTTTCGCTATTTTGGGGCTTACTTGCAATTTATTTAATGTCAGATATAAATCCAAGGATAGATAAGTTTATTGATTTTGTAAAGTCAAAAATTCCTGCTAATTACATGAAAACTATTATTATAGTTTCAATAGTATTTTTAAGCTTTGACCTAGGAATTACAGCTTATGCCTTACAAATGTTTAGTGTACGTATTATTCATGAAAATAATTTAAATGTGTCTAACAAACAATTAATGGATAATTTATATGAAAAAGTATATATTAATGACCAAAAACAAAAGGATTTTATTTATAAATTTTTTGATGATGAAAAAATGATAAAAACATTTCCTAATATAAAAATAGAAGATGTTGATGGCAATATTTTATTCTTTAGAAACTATGTTAAAGATATAAAACCATATTATTATAATTTTAGAGCAAACTCACACTTGAAACTAAAATATTTCGAAGAGGTAGATTACTAGAACTCCTTTACTTTCGGGCTTTTTCATGATATAATTGGCCTACATTCTAAATGGAATGAATAATTTAAGGAGGTTGCTTTATGAAACGGGTAAACCTTGTAGGAAACTATAAACAAGAGGTAAGTCCCTGTGAAATGGAAGACATTTTGGTGTTTTCAAAAATGGCACATATAATTCCTAAATTTGGTGAAACGTATTTACCATTGAATGTGTGGTTGATTGCAAAAAATTCTTCCCCAAAAAAATTCATTGGAGGCAGGCTTCAGATTGTTAGATGGCAATTTGTCGAAGATCAAAATGGAAACCTCATATTAGCATACCGTGCGCGCAGGATTGATGGTATCCCAAATGTATATGAATTACTTTACAGTCCGCAAATAGGACATTACTTGAAAAAAATACCGTAAAGCATACCAAACTCAACAAAGCACCAAATAATTGGTGCTTTGTTATTTACTTATTAGTACATATATTATATAATAATTATTGGCAAATCCCTTTGAAATCCCTAAAAATAATTATTTAAGGAGGCAACTACTATGTTTCGAAAAGAACGTCTGTTACCCGAAGGCTGTGTGAGGCTCTATAAGCTGTATCAGCTACCTGGCTGTTATTCGGCAGAACTAGGAAATGAAGCTACAGACTTAATATATAATACTTCTCAAAGAGTTATATATTATTACCGTAGAGGACTATTTATGACACCATACTACGGAAGACATGGAAAGCTCTGCACACTCAACGAAAAGGGGCAGATAGTAGAAATTAAGTAGGACAATTAGATGAGAGTAGATATCCACTCTCATTAATTATTGGAATTTGGTAATAAAATCTCTACAAAGTAATATATATTTATATAAATATATTCGTTGAGGTAGAAGAATGATAAATATTAATGACACAACAGTTGCTGTTGAAACATCAGCTGATTTGTTGATTTTGGAAACTTAGAACTACGTAATGTTCCATCCCATAAAAATATAAGAGCTAGGCTACTGCCTAGTTCTTTATACATATAGTTTTAAAGATAAAGTGAAAAAGCAAGAGGGAGTAGGGGGAATAGGCTAACTTTTAGAATTATATATTTTAAAATATTAATATAGAAATTTTATTTTAATTTCTAATATTATAATTAAATTTTTTAAAATATATAAATATAAAATTAAAAAGATAAAATATAAAAATAAAAAGTAAAATAAAAATTATAAAATAGTAAAAATTAATTTATTATTTTATTTTTGGTATAATTTATTTAAATTACGAACATTTGTTGTTACAATTATAAATTAATACTATTAAAGAATTCTATAATTATTTATATAGAATATTATATAAATAAAGATTATTAATTCTACAATAATTTATATATTAGCCACAATAAAATTAGTTTTAAGACGTTTTATCTAGAAATTAATATAATTTTATATGTATAGATTATAACTTCTAATTTATACATAATAACAATTAATGATGTAATTATTATAGAAACCTCAAGATGTAGATATTTCTTAAAAAAACTAAAAACGTCTAAAAAAGCGACGCTCTAAAATCGATTTTAAGGCGTTTTTATTTTTTAGACATATAACTTGTTGTCTAAAAAATAGCTTAATATTGAAGATATAGCTAGAAAGCAAATATTTATAAAAAAGTTGTACAATTTAGATAAAAATATATAATGATAAAATATTCGAAATGAAATTATATGAATAAAAATTATAAAAGGATTAGAATCGAATTTAATAAGTAAGCAATAGATAAGATTATATAAATATAATAATCAAATTGAATATAAGGTAATAAAGTAATAAGCTGTAGGTTAGAAAATAGCTAAAAGTAGCAGGAGAGGAGCTATATAGCATATATATGCAAATTTTCCTCCACTTAATTGCGCAAAACTTTGATTTTGTGCAATAAGAATTATCTATTTTTAGTAGTATTATATTATCACTACCCTACATTAATCAGAATTTAAATCCAACAATTATATATACTATTATTTAAAAAATGTTAATACAATAAATAAAAAGTAATCAGAATCTATTTCTGACTACTTTTTAAAATATAAATATTCAATAATTACCTTATTTTGAATTTTTTAAAAAATATGACATTTTATCTAAAAACTCATTATTATTTTTGGTTGCAACCATTTGCGTAATTAATTCTTCAGTAACATCTGCAACAGACATTGTTGACATTGCTTTTCTTAATGCAAATACTGTTTCTAATTCTTTTGGAGTTAATAAAAGTTCTTCCCTTCTTGTTCCAGATTTATTTATATCAATTGCTGGGAAAATTCTCTTTTCTGATAATTTTCTATCTAAGTGAACTTCCATATTACCAGTACCTTTGAATTCTTCAAATATAACATCATCCATTCTACTTCCTGTTTCTATTAATGCAGTAGCTAAAATTGTTAGGCTTCCCCCATTCTCTATATTTCTAGCTGCTCCAAAGAATTTTTTAGGTTTATGTAATGCACTTGGATCTAAACCACCAGATAATGTTCTTCCTGAAGATGGTATAGATAAGTTATATGCTCTTGCTAAACGAGTAATACTGTCTAATAATATAACTACATCCTTCTTTTGCTCTGTTAATCTTTTAGCTCTTTCTAATACCATTTCTGCTACTTTTACATGATGTTCAGGTAGTTCATCAAAAGTAGAATATATAACATCACCTTTAATGCTACGTTTCATGTCTGTAACTTCTTCTGGACGTTCATCTATTAAAAGTACTATTAATTCTATTTCTGGATTATTTATTGTAATACTATTTGCAATTTTCTTTAATAATGTAGTTTTTCCGACCTTTGGTGGAGCAACTATCATTCCTCTTTGTCCTTTTCCAATTGGTGACATTAAGTCAATAATTCTCATTGCGTATTCATTTGAAACTGTTTCTAATCTAATTCTTTCTTCTGGATAAATAGGCGTTAAGTCATCAAATTTTTGTCTTCTATATGCCTTTTCTGGTGCTTCACCATTAACTTCGCCAACATAAATTAATGCAGGGAATTTTTCTCCTTCTTTTGGTTGTCTTGCAATACCTTTTATTTTATCGCCTTTGTCTAATCTAAACCTTCTAATTTGAATAGGCGATATATATACGTCCTTTGGCGTAGATAAATAATTTTCTCCTCTTAAAAAACCATATCCATCTGGTAATACTTCTAATATACCTTCAACAATTTGGTCATCTGCATTTGTTACTTTATACGAGCCAGTTGAAGGCTCAGCTATATTACTTGTAGTTACATCTGTTTCAACATAGTTGTCACCATAATTAATCAGTTCATCATCGTAATTTGATGCTTGTACATCATCATTAGTAGAGACATTTGACAATTCCTGCATTAATTCATCTTTTTTTAGTTTAGAACTATTTTTTATTCCTTTTTCTTTTGCAAGCTGACGTAATTCAACTAATGTATAATTTTCTAAATCCATATAATTTCCCCCATTATTAAATTTATATAAACAGACAAAACAAAACTTGTCCGTGTTTTTTATTTTATTTGACTAATTCCTTTGGATTTTTTAAACTAGAATTAAAATTTAGATTAAAATTATTGAATAAATATAAATTGTGTATAATAATGAGAAAGGATGAACTTTCTCATTATATAAGTACATTTATTGGTACATAAATTATTTACTGATATCTATATATACTTTTTCATTTGGCAAATACATGTCTAGCTTTTCTCTGGCAACTTCTTCAATATATTCTTTTGAATTTATATTTGCTTTTGTTTCAAGTAATTGCTCCTTTTTTTCTTCTTCAGCAGCAATTTGTTCTGTATATCTTTTACTATCTGCTTTATATGCATTTAACTCTTTTTGCTGAACAAAAAATGTATAAACCACATAAATTAGTATAGCAATAATTATAATTCTTTTAAAATTTATTTTTTTATTTTTCATCTGTACTTTCATTCCTTAATTAATTTCATGTACTATTATAACACACTCTAATTTATTTTTCTACAAATTTCATAAAATTCCTTCTTTTTCTTGCAATTTAATTTTATTTTTCGCTTTTTTCTTCATGATTTTTGTTGTATTTTTAAATATTTTTTTGAAAAATGTAGATAATTTTTGTGCTAAAAATTTTATAGGTTTAACAAGTAAAAAATTAAATATTTTTAAAATTAAGTTTACTGGATAGGATATTATCTTTTTAATAAATTTTATTATAATAACCGAATATTTTACAATATATTTACTAAGCGTAAGCATGTAAATTAATACTCCCAGCGCAATTCCAACAAATATATAACTTCTAATCTCTCCATTATTAAATTTGAATATTGAAAACAATATAATAAAACCTGCCAATATCCAAAACAAAATATCTTGCAAAGTTGTTAGCCAATCAGCTGTTTTAAAACTTCTACGTAAGATTCTAAAAATATCAAATAAAACACCTATAACTATTCCTGTGGCTGTAAAAGCAATTAAGCAAAGTAGTTGTTCCATTTTAAACTCATTCCCTTCACATTGAGCTTGATGCAATGAAAATTCTAATTATTTTCAATGCCCTATTTGAAGATTTTGCCTAAAAGTCCTCCACCCTTCTCCATACTATCTTTTTCACTATATGCAAGTTGATATATTGTGCCATCTATTGTTACTTCTGATGTATCTAAGCTCAATTTATTTATTCTCAAATTTTCTCCTTTTACTGTAAGCAAACCTAATTCAGTTTCTAAAATAACTATTTGATCATCAAAACTAAGTACATCTAATACTCCTGTAATATTTAATTTCTCTCTATTTTCTAAAACGATATTTTGAATAACATTTGTCATACTTGACATTGATTTTCTTTCTTCTAATGGCATATCCATCACTCCTTAAAAACAAGTCTATTTATATATATTCAGGTCTTGTCTTATTTAGAACAAAAATAAAGGAAAGTATTTATTACTTTCCTACAATTGTTCCTATTTCATCATTAAATGTATTTTTAACTATTATTTTTACACCATATTTTTTAGCTAATACCACACACCTATCATGTAAGACTTTAGCTCCATTTTTAGCCATTTCTTCCATATCATCATAAGAAATATAATCTAACTTTTTAGCATTTTTATACTTATATGGATCTTTATCATAAACACCGTTCGTATCTGTAAAAATATAGCATTCTTCCTGTTCTAAAGCAGCTGCAATTGCAATAGCTGTCGTGTCTGAGCCATTTCTTCCTAATGTTGTTATATTGTTATTTTCATTTATTCCTTGAAATCCTGTTACAACCACAACATCATTATTCTCTAGTCCGCTCCAAATCATTTTAGGGTATATGTCTTGAATTTTAGCTTCTGTATAATTTGAGTCAGTTACTATTCCAGCTTGCCATCCTGTTAATGAAACAGCTTTATAGCCTAAGCTATGTAATAATATTGCAAACTTGCTACACGCCATTTGTTCTCCAACAGACATTAGAACATCTAATTCTCTTTTATTTGGTTCATCTGTCAATTCTTTTGCTTCTTTTATTAAATTATCTGTTGTTTTACCTTGAGCCGATAAAATAGCAACTACCTTTTCCCCACTTTCTAAAAATGAAATAGTCTTTTGTGCAGCTAGTTTTAACTTATTAGTATCAGCAATTGAGCTTCCTCCAAATTTAATTACTTTCATAAGAACCACTAATCCTTATATAAAAAATACAAGCCAATTTAATTTTAAATTCGACTTGTATATAATATGTTTATTAAATTTTTTTGTTACTTTTCTAAATTAAATTTTAAATAACTATCAATAAATCCATTTAAATCTCCATCCATTACAGCTTGAACATTTCCAACCTCATAATTAGTTCTATGGTCTTTTACTAAAGTGTATGGGCAAAATACATAAGAACGAATTTGGCTTCCCCATGCAATATCCATTTGTATGCCTTTCAATTCATCAATTGTATCTTTTTGCTCCTTTTCTTTTAGATTCAATAATTTAGATTTTAGCATTTTCATTGCAGTATCTCTGTTTTGAAATTGTGAACGTTCAGTTTGACATGCTACAATAATTCCTGTTGGAATATGTGTTAGTCTTACTGCAGATGATGTCTTATTTATATGTTGACCACCTGCACCAGACGCCCTATAAACATCCATTTTTATATCATCAGGGTTAATATCCAATTCAATATCATCTGTTATTTCCGGCAAAACCTCAACAGAAGCAAAAGATGTATGTCTTCTGCCTCCTGCATCAAATGGTGAAATTCTAACTAATCTATGAACTCCCATCTCTCCTTTTAAGTATCCATAGGCATAATCACCATTCACAGAAAATGTAACACTTTTTAGACCTGCTTCATCACCTTCAAGATAATCAAGTTCTTTTACTTCATAACCATTAGCATTTGCCCATCTTGTATACATTCTATATAACATTTCAGCCCAATCTTGAGCCTCTGTTCCTCCAGCACCTGGATGAATGGTTAGTATTGCATTATTGTTATCATACTTTCCAGATAATAAAGTGGTTATTTCCAATTTTTCTATGTCTTTTTCTAATGTATATGTAGACTTTAATAACTCTTTAGCTAATTCTTCATCTTCTTCAGCTTGTAAAAGCTCACTCATTTCAAGTAAATTATTAAGTTCATTATTTAATTTTTTAAATCCATCTACTTTTGATTTTAAGCTGTTAATTTGTTTTAAAACTTTTGAGCTATTATCTGTATCATTCCAAAAGTCGTTTTCAGTTGTTTTACTTTCTAACTCTTTTAACTCTTTTTCTTTATTTTCTACATCAAAGTGAATCACCTATCTGTTCTAAACGTTTTTTTAGTTCTTGTAATTTTTTAGAGTTTTCTTCTAAATCTAACATCTTCTCACATCCTAAACTTTATATTTTTTACATTTTCTCCTAAATATAAAAGGTAAAGACCTAAATCTCTACCTTTTGATTTTACAGTTTTCACTTATTGGTAGGGTTTACCTGATTTTTAACTGTAAATAGATATTAAATATCTAGCTCTATTGTATTCTGTATTCATTTTAGTTTCTACTCATACAATTTATCAATCATTTTCTATGCTTATATAGCATTTTATTTATTAAAAAGTCCGTTTAATCCAATTTTTAATTTTTATAAAAACTGACTCTTTATATTCTACCATAGCAACAGGATTTTCTACTGTTTCTATCTTTTTCTTAAATAAGTTATCAGGATTATACTTTTCTCTTAATTCGGTTTGATATCTTATTTCATTATTTTTTAGAGTATTATTAAATTCTCTCTGCTGAGCATCATCACACCAAAATTTTTTATATATAATTGCCAATATTGCTTTTGTTTTTGGTTTTAATTGCATATCCTTTATTTTTTTTGTATGATCTAATTTTGGTTTATAAGTTACTGAAGCATTGGCATTTAAAAAATCCATAAATTTTGGTGAAACTTTATCAACATCTTCTTTTCTTGTATGCTTTAGTATATCTAATGTTTCAGTAATTGCCTCACTATATTCAATACTTACCATTTTTATCCTCCGAAAATTTTATTCCAAAGTATGTGGGTCTTTTTGCAACTCTGTTATATCAGTTATAGCATTTAATGCATCTCCTACTTCTCCTTGAGTTAAACCTTTAATTCCTTCTCCGATCTCTTCAGCTGTATGTTCTGCAATTCCCAAATCTTTTGATAGGTTGCCTTTGATTTCATCTAATGTTGTTTCTTTTCCATCTAAAAGTGATAATTGACTATCTGATTCTGACTTTAATTCTTCAACATCCAACTCTTTAGAAGTTTTTTGAACTGTAAAAATATGATTATCTTCTGTTTCTAATTTTGAGTCCGTAGTAGAATAAACTATGAAATTTCCATCTTTAGTAGGAGCAGATATATAATATTTTCCATCAAGAATATTTATAGAAACATTTTCAGACAATGCAGTAATTTCAGAAATTAACCCATTTAATTTCTGAATTTTTTTCTCAATTGGAGTGTCCTTTGGTGTTCTTCCACGAGCGACTTCACAAGCTCCATTAATTAATGTACCTACAATTGACCATCTTTTATCCATTTCTGTTTTTGGACTCATATCAACGTTTCCATCAATTTCTCTAAAAAGATCACACTTTACACCGTATACTGCATCCCAAGGATACGCGTCCCCCGCTATCATCTTATATTTATTTCCTTCAAGACCTTCGCGTGTATTAAAATCTGCTTTTTTAAATTCCATCGCATTCATTTTTTGTGTTGACACAGTTTTCGCAATTATATTAGAGTCATGTTTCTGCAAACACCTTTGAATATTTCCATCGCTCATTCCATAGGTTATATAATATCCTTTTTCATTTTTTACGCTTATCAAATTTCTAGTATCATTTATGTCATTTCCTGGCTTGCTGTCTAACGTTCTGTCTAAATTAGCATTACCAGATATCATTGCAACTCTTAATAAAAAATCACTGATAAAATTCAAGTTTTCTTTTTTCTCTTCATCCATACTCATATTTTGTTTCCTTTCTTCATATAAAATACTAATGATATTATCTCATAAAATCAATTTCTTGGCAATACTTATAATAAATTAAAGTCCAGCCAAATATATGCTGACATATCATAATTTAATACTTTATCTATAAGCTCTTTTGCTTCTTTTTCAATCAATGTTATTCTTTTTCCATTAACTAAAGGGTTAATATATCTTCTCTTGGCTCCATGATGAACAAAATATACATTTTCAGGTTGTTGATTTGATATGTTAATCTTTTTAGCATTTTTCCAAATATCATATACTTTTGAGTATCTAGAGCTTTCAATAATTTTAATTACGTCACTTTCTTTTTTGCTATATAAGTCTTCTATTGTTATTAAATTTTCTTCATTTAGTTTTTTAACAATATCTGCTAAAAATTGCATTGAATATCTTGTTCTTTCTTCAAAATAAATTATAGCCAACTTAGACATTGCTCTAACAAATTTCATTGCAATATCTAAAGTTTTAAAGCCTAATTCTGACACATTATTTTCATTTGATTGAATTATTATATCATTATATATCTCTTCAATTTCTTGCAAGTTTAATTTATTATAGTGAAATAGAGCATTTGCTAGAGTATATTCCAGTCTATCAGCTGAAAGCATTGGCGTATCATTGTCTGCTATAGGATATTTATGATAATCATTTACTTCTTCTAATTTAATATTATCTCTTTTCAATAAGCTCATTATTTCAAAGGAATTTGATATTATTTCTGTAGTTAAGTCTTCTGTTGACTCTTGAGTCATATAATCACCATTTAAAAAATCTATGCAATGTTTAAATACTGGTGTTGCAATATCATGAAAAAGTCCAGCTAGAGTTTGTTTTTTATCATGTGTAAAATGCCAAACTATTAAAGCTACACCAATCGAATGATCTAAAGTTGAATAAAAATAACTACTTTCAAATAAATCACTATAAATTGTTCCGCAAGTAATACTTATATAGTTTTGTTTAAATAAAGCTTCTGTATTTATATATTCCCATAGCCATTCTGGAAAATCTGGCTCTAATACTTTAAAGTATTCTAAAGTTCTTTTATTTACTGTATCTAAATAGTTCATAATTTACTACTTCCTCCTTAACCTTAATGCATTTAATACTACTGTTAAGCTACTAATTGTCATGCTAAACGCTGCTATCATTGGATTTAGTGTAATTCCTAATGGTTGTAAAATTCCTGCAGCAATTGGAATCATACATACATTGTAGAAAAACGCCCAAAATAGATTTTGCTTTATATTTCTTACGGTTTTACTACTAATGTCTAATAAATCATTTATTCTCTCTAAGTTGTCATTCATAATAACTACTTGAGCTGAATCTCTTGCAATATCTGTACCACTTGATACAGAAACTCCAATATTAGCAGTTACTAAACTAACACTATCATTTATTCCATCTCCACACATCATTACTAATCCTTTTTCCTTTAGTTTGTTTATAGTTTCTGCCTTTTCTTTTGGAGTAACATTTGCAACAACATTTGTTATTCCTATTTGATTAGCAATTACGTTTGCTGTTTTTTCATTGTCACCTGTTAGCATTACAACATCAATGTTCTTGCTCTTTAGTTCTGTTATTACTTGTGGAACATTCTCTTTTATAACATCACTTACACCTAGCAAGGCTACTAGCTTTTTATTTAGGCTTACAAATAAAATACTATTTCCGTCACTTATTAGTTTTTGCTCATCTTCGCTATTTGTTAGTTCAACATTATTTTCTAACATTAGTTTTTTATTGCCAATTAAATAATTCTTTTCATCAGATGTTTTTCCCTCTATTCCAAATCCAGGAATAGCTTTAAAATCTTTTACAGCTATTAAACTAATATTATCTTCTTGTGCTTTATTTACAATGGCCCTTGCTATTGGATGTTCTGATTTATTTTCTAGACTTGCTATATCTTTTAATAATTCCTTTTCATTTTCATTACTATAGTTATACATCCTAGAAACTGTTAATGTTCCTTTTGTTAATGTTCCTGTTTTATCAAAGCAAATAGTCTTTACTTTGTGTGCGTTTTCTAATGTCTCACTTGACTTTACTAATATACCTTTTTTACTTGCATTTCCAGATGCAATAACAATTGCAAGAGGAGTTGCTAGGCCAAGACTACAAGGACATGCCACAACTAATATGCTTACAAATATATTTATTGCAACAGAAAAATCTTTAGAAATTGTTAACCATATACAAAATATAATTATAGCAATTACTAAAACAGTTGGTACAAAATAACCACTTATTTTATCTGCTATTTTAGCTATTGGAGCTTTTGTGCTTGTTGCTTGTGCTACTAGTTTTACTATTTCTGACACAGTTGATTCTTTGCCTATTTTTTCTGCTCTATATTGAATTGTTCCTTCATAATTTATACTTCCTGCAATTACTTTAGAGCCTACTTCTCTTTTTACAGGTACACTCTCCCCTGTTATAAATGATTCGTTTATATGTGTAGTTCCTTGAACGACCTCTCCATCAACTGCAATTTTTTCACCTGGTTTGCAAATAACAATATCGCCTTTTTTAATTTCATCTAATGTAACTTTTACTTCTTGTCCATCTTTCAAAATCGTTGCATTATTAGGAGTTATTGTCATAAGCTGTTTTAAAGCCTCTTTAGTTTTATCTTTATTTTTGTTTTCAATATATCTACCTATCTCAATAAAAAATATAACGATTGCAGCTGATTCATAATATAAATTTTCTACGTACTGAATATTTCCTTTTAATATTTGAACTGTACCATATATACTATATATGAAACTTGCCAATACTCCAATCATTACTAAGGTATCCATATTAGGTGTTTTGTGTATTAAATTTTTATATCCATTTTTTAGAATATCTTTTCCTAAAGTTATAACAACTACAGTTAATATTAATAACGTAATTGCATAATTTACAGGATGATGCATCATATTCAAAAATGGAATAGATGGTAACCCTACCATGTGCGCCATTGATATATATAATATAACTAATGATGTTATTGTTATTGCAATTAGTTTATATTTCTCAGTACCTTTTTTCTTACTCTCTTTTTCAAATGTATCAATTCCTAAACTTGTAAACCCTGCTTTTTCTATAAATTTTTCAACTTGCTCTAGTGTTAGTTTTTGCTCATCATATTCAATATTTGCATTATTCATAACTAAATTTACATTTGCTTGCTTTATTCCATCTTGTTTGTTTAAATACTTTTCTAAACCTGATGAACATGCACTACAAGTCATTCCATCTATTTTTAATAATACTTTTTTCATGTATTATTCTCCTTTAAAACCTGCATCTTCTATTTCTTGAAGAATTGTATTTAATTCTACCTCTTCCTCATTATATTTTATATCAGCTGATTTTTCTTCTAAGCTTACTTTAGCACTTTCTACTCCATCTACATTATTTAATATTTTTTCTAATCTATTAGAACATCCTGCACAATGCATTCCTTCTATTTTTAATTTAATTTCTTTCATTTTATATTCCTCCTAAATTTATTATGCTTTATTTAATAAAGATTATACTTTTAAAGATTTAGCAAAATTATATATATACACTGTAATTACGATTACAAGTAAACCAATACTTACAATTTGATTTGGTGTAATTAAAATTCTAAGATGATCATACCTTAACATGTCCAAGAATAACTTAGTTAATATAGTTACTATTAGAGTTATATATGTAATTCCTTTGATTTTTTTCAAACTACTGCATACAATAAATATAACTAAAAATGATATTGTTTCAACAATTTGAATTGGAAATAGTGAAATATTTAATCCATCCACATAAGTTACTGAAAAAATTCCGTTATATGGAATTCCATAACAACATCCTGCTAGAAAACAAGCAACTTTTGTACCACTATATACTAACGGTAATGATAAAGCTGTGTATTTAATAATTTTATTGTCTGTTGAATGAATTTTTTCAAAAACAATTGATGCAATAAGAACTCCAATTAGTCCACCGTAAGATGATAATCCTGATTTTAAAAAGCTATTGTTTCCTGATATAATAAAAGTATATAGCTTTCCAAAAATAAATGCAAAAATAACATACATAATAAAGAAAAGATATATTTTTTTATATTCGTATTTATCTTTTTTTAATGACAAATATATATATACCATTCCAATAATTACTGAAGTCACTATAATTAAATTATATACCCAAATCGGTGATTTATGTAATATCATAATTTATACCTCATTTTTTTAATTTGTCCTTAGCAATTTCTCCTAAATTATGAGTTTTTGAATCTTTCTTTCTAATAAATAATTTTTCTGCCTTCATTACATCTATTGGCTTTATAGTATCTTTTGGATCATCTCTCATTATTTTCACAAAATTTTCAGTAGCCTTTAACAAACGTTTTGAAGTATCAAATTGTTTTGTTGTTCTAAGTACATCAACCATTTGTAGAATTTCTTTGCAATATCTAGGTAAAGTATAATTTAAAAATAGGTAATTAGCATTCGACTTAAACAAATTTATTTCTTCCTCTTTATCTGTTAGCCAAGAAGCTGTAATATACAGATTGTATGCTTTAGCATACTGTCCATTATTGCAGTATTGAGTTGCAACAATCAAAACTTTTCTTAGTTCATCACTATAATTGTTAATTATTGCTTGTATTTTGTTATCTTTATTCCAAAGTTCAACATTGTTTGCATATCTCATTTCAATTGAACTTTCTATATCATAATTAGCGTAATGGCAAGAAGGGCATTCCAAAATACCACTATTTATTCCAGAGATACTACCAACTGGTTTTAAATCAAAGTCCGAATACCCCATACTGAAATTAGATAACCCGTACTCTATATGTATTTTCTTGTCCACATACAGCACATTTATATGTTTTTTCCACAATTTTCATTCAAATATCCCCCTTATAATATTTTTTATTTATAAAACAAAATAGGAACCTCACATAATTTTATTAGCGAAGGCTCCTTAGTTTTTCTTATTTTCCACAACAGTTTTTATACTTCTTACCACTTCCACATGGACAAGGGTCATTTCTGCCAACTTTTGGTTCGTTATTTACAACTGGAGTGTTTGATGCTGATGTTCTTGGTGCATTATTATCTGGTTGATTTGCTAAGCCTTCACCTGTAATTTTTACTGAAGATGTTCTTTGAACATTGCCTTCTCTTTTTCTTGCATTCATTAAGAATTTTACAACATCAGTTTGAATATCTAGGTTCATTTGTTCAAACATATCAAATCCTTCAATTCTGTATTGAACAACTGGGTCTTTTTGACCATAAGCTTGAAGTCCAATTCCATCTTTTAGTTCATCCATTGCATCTATGTGATCCATCCATCTGTCATCAACTATTTTAAGCATAACAACTCTTTCAAGTTCTCTCATCTCTGGTTCGCCAATTTCTTTTTCTTTTTCATTATACAAGCTATGAATTTTATCTTTTAGTTCTTCTGCTACATCATGTGCTTTAATTCTATCTTTATGAAGCGCATTTAAGTCATCCACTCCATATATTTCTTTAATCTCTTGTTCAAATCCTTCGATATTTAAATTGTCTGTATCTGCTAAATACTCGTTAGATGTAGCGTCTGCCAAAGAATCCATCATTTTTGTAATATGTTCTTTTAAGTTCTCTCCATCAAGTACTTTTCTTCTTTCATCATATATAATAGTTCTTTGTACATTCATAACATCATCATAAGAAAGTACATTTTTACGAATACTAAAGTTTTTGCCTTCTACTTTCTTTTGAGCATTTTCTACTGCATTAGAAATGATTTTTGATTCAATTGGCATATTTTCATCAGCTCCAAGAGTGTCATAAACTCTTGTAATCATATCTCCTCCAAATATCTTCATCAAATCATCATCTAAGCTGATATAGAATCTTGATTCTCCTGGGTCACCTTGACGTCCGCTACGTCCACGAAGCTGATTATCAATTCTTCTTGACTCATGACGTTCAGTTCCTATAATTTTTAGTCCTCCAGCAGATATTACTTTTTCCTTTTCATCTTTAATTTCATTGTCATACTTTGTTTTAAGCTCTTTGAATTTATTTCTTGAAGATATTATTTCTTGATCTTCTGTTTCATTAAATGCTGTTGCTTGTTCAATTTGGTCTTCTGAATAGCCAAATTTTCTCATTTCTTGTTTTGCTAAATATTCACTATTACCTCCAAGCATAATATCGGTACCACGTCCAGCCATGTTTGTTGCAATTGTAACTGTTCCAAACTTACCAGCTTGAGCTATAATTTCAGCTTCTTTTTCATGGAACTTAGCATTTAATACTTGGTGTTTAATACCTTCTTTTTTAAGCATATTACTTAATTTTTCAGATTTTTCAATAGATACTGTACCAACTAATACTGGTTGTCCTTTTTCATTGCTTTTCTTTATATCTTCAATAACAGCTCTATATTTAGCATTTTCATTTTTATAAATAATATCATGATGATCATCACGTATCATTGGTTTATTTGTTGGTATTTCGATTACGTCTAATTTATAAATTTCTTCGAATTCTGCTTCTTCTGTCATAGCAGTACCTGTCATACCAGCAAGTTTACCATACATTCTAAAATAGTTTTGGAATGTAATTGTTGCTAATGTTTTTGATTCGTCAGCTATTTTAACATGCTCTTTTGCTTCAATAGCTTGGTGAAGACCATTATTGTATCTTCTTCCATACATAATTCTTCCTGTAAATTCGTCTACAATAAGAACTTCGCCATCTTTTACTATATAATCAATGTCTTTTTTCATAATTCCATGAGCACGAAGAGCTTGGTTTATATTATGCACTAGTTCTGAGTTTTCAATATCATTAAAATTTTCTAAGTTAAATTCTTTTTCAGCCTTTTGAATACCTTTTTGGGTTAAAGAAGCTGATTTTGCTTTTAAGTCAACAATATAGTCGTATTTTTCATTATCTTCAGCTTGTTCTTCATCTTTTATGTCTTCTTCAACTAAAACTTTAGGTGTTAACCTTGAAACAAAACTATCAGCCTTTTTATATAAATCTGATGATTGTGCACCACGTCCAGATATAATTAATGGTGTACGTGCTTCATCAATTAAAATACTATCAATCTCGTCGACTATTGCATAATTTAATTCTCTTTGAACTAATTGATTTTTATATATAACCATATTATCTCTTAAGTAGTCAAATCCAAATTCGTTATTAGTTCCATAAGTTACATCTGATGCATAAGCTGCTCTTTTGGCATCAGGTTCCATTCCGCTAATAACTAATCCAACTGTTAAGCCAAGAAATTTGTATAGTTTTCCCATCCATTCACTATCTCTTTTAGCAAGGTAGTCATTAACTGTGACAACGTGTACTCCTTTACCTGTTAATGCATTTAAATATACTGGTAATGTAGCAACAAGTGTTTTTCCTTCACCTGTTTTCATTTCTGCAATTCTTCCTTGATGTAAAATGATACCACCAATAAGTTGAACATCAAAATGACGCATTCCTAAAACTCTTTTTGAAGCTTCTCTCACAACAGCAAATGCTTCTGGTAAAATATCATCAAGTGTCTCACCTTTTGCTAATCTATCTTTAAATTCTATTGTTTTATTTCTAAGTTCATCATCTGATAATTTTTGGACTTCAGGTTCTAAACTATTTATTTTCTCCACTATTGGTTTCACTCTTTTAACTTCTTTTTCACTGTATGTTTTAAATAATCCCATTGTTTAACTTCCCTTCTAAAATTACATTACTTCGTAAACTATATCATTTTTTAGGCAAATTATCAAGGTTATTTGAAATTTAATCATAAAAAATTCACATTACTATTAGTTTATATAAATACAATATTTTACATTGATTGTACATATTTTTTGATTTTATTAATATATTGTTACAAAGGTGTGATAAGTATGTTTATTTATAATTTAAAAGTTGATGGAAACAAATTAGGGAAAATTTTCTTAGGTATTTTATTATGTATTATGATAATAATAACCGCAATTGTCGTTTACCGAATTTTAGGAAACAACTATTTTAAAACTAGTGACAATTCAGAACCACTTAAGGTTCAAGAGCTAACTGTTAACAACTACACTAATGTTTTAAAAACCGTTCATGATAATATAGATGAATACATTGGAATGAAAATAAAATTTTCTGGTTATGTGCATAGAATGATTGACTTTAATGATAATCAATTTGTTTTAGCTAGAAATATGGTTATTTCTTCAGATTTTCAAACAGTTATAGTTGGCTTTTTATGTGAATGTGATACCGCAAAAGAATTTGCTGATCAGACTTGGATTGAAGTCGAAGGAGAAATTTCAAAAGGCAACTATCATGGTGATATGCCAATTCTAAAAATAACTAGCATAACAAAAATTGACAAACCTTCAGATGAATATGTATATCCTCCAGATTCAGCATTTGTTCCAACATCTGCAATATTTTAAAACTAAAAAACGACTTACAAGAATTTCTACGCAGTGCAAACTGCTAGAAATTCTAGTAATTCGCATATTTATCTTCTACAGAATTTACTCC
>CAKPKQ010000023.1 GCA_934167305.1 uncultured Clostridia bacterium
GTTGCAAAGCAACCCGCACAGCCTAAGGTAACTTAACCTTGTTGTATAGTAAAAATCTTCGATTTTTCCTATACAATAAGAAAAGTGGCTTCGCCACATGTACAGGGTTGCAAAGCAACCCGCACAGCCTAAGGTAACTTAACCTTGTTGTATAGTAAAAATCTTCGATTTTTCCTATACAATGAAAAAAGTAATAAAACTTTTTTATTACTAATAAAATTAAGTATGAATATTGAAAATATGAAATAAATGTATGAAAAATAGAAAGGAGAGCTTATAGGTTTATAAAGAACAGGCACCAAAGAAATTAGAGTATGTGAAGGTACAAAGGTTATTATAAAAATTTAAAAAAAGCTATACAAAAAAAACATTTAGTTATATAATGTAAACGTAAAAATGGAAAGATGGGAGAGTAGCATGAATTTAAAAAATATATTGTCAGGCCTAGATGGTTTGAAAGCTAAAGGACCACTTGATATAGAGGTAAATGAAATTAAAAATAGCTCTAGTCAAGTACAAAAGGGAGACATGTTTGTTGCTATAGACGGGTTTGATACAGATGGACATCAGTATATTGAAGAAGCATTAGAAAAAGGTGCAAAAGTTATTATGGCACAAGCAGATAAATTGACAAAAGATATGATTAAAAATTTGCCAGAAGATGTTACATTGATTTTGGCACCAGATACAAGACATGCAATTTCAATTTGTGCATGTAACTTTTACAAAAATCCATCTAAAAAATTGAAATTAATAGGGGTAACAGGAACCAAAGGAAAAACAACAACAACATTTATGATAAAATCTGTACTTGAAAAACAAGGACTAAAAGTTGGTCTGATTGGGACAATTTGTACATATATTGGTGATAAAAACTTAGGAGATAATGATAGAACAACACCAGAAAGTTTAGAACTACAACAACTTCTAAGTAGAATGGTTGAAGAAAAATGTGATGTAGCTGTTATGGAAGTATCTTCTCAAAGTTTAAAACTTGGAAGAGTGGATGGTTGTGAATTTGAGATAGGAATATTTACAAACTTTTCAAAGGATCATATTAGTCCAAAAGAACATCCAAGCATGGAAGACTACTATGAATCAAAGGTAAAATTATTTACAATGTGTAAATATGCATTTATAAACTCAGATGACATATATGCAAATAAATTACCAAAATTAGTACCAAATTGTACTTTTAAAACTTATGGAATTGATAATCCATCAGAGTTACTTGCAAAGGACATTACAGTAACTAACTCAAGTGTTGACTTTAAAGTAAAAATAGATGGTAAAAATCAAAGAATAAAAACAGGGATACCTGGTAGATTTAGCGTATATAATTCTTTAGCAGCTATAAGTGTAGCTTCGAGATTTAATTGTAGTGTTGAAAATATACAAGAAGCTTTATTAAATGTACGTGTGCCAGGAAGAAGCGAGTTAGTAGATAATGAAAAAGAATTAACTATTATGATTGATTATGCACATAGTCCAGAAAGTTTAGAGAGTATATTAAATACAGTTAGAGAATATACACAAGGAAAAGTAATATGTGTATTTGGATGCGGAGGAGACAGAGACTCTGGCAAAAGACCTATTATGGGTGAAATATCAGGAGTATATGCTGACTATACTATAATAACTTCTGATAATCCAAGAAGTGAAGAACCAGAAGAAATAATTAATCAGATTGAAAAAGGAATTAAGAAGACTAAAGGAAGTTATGAATGCATAATTGACAGAAAAGAAGCAATAAAAAAAGGAATTCAAATGTTACATAAAAAAGACATATTAGTTATTGCTGGAAAAGGGCATGAATTAACACAAGAAATAAAAGGTAAAAAGATTCCTTTTGATGAAAGAGAAATTATACATGATATATTAAAAAATAATACAAACAACTAAGGAGGAACCATGGAATTTCAAACAAAGACAATACTAATATCATTAGCATTTAGCTTTATAATAGCTTTGATAGTTATTCCAATTTTAAAAAAATTAAAAGTAGGGCAACTAGAAAGAAAAGAAGGACCACAATCACATCTAAAAAAACAAGGAACACCTACAATGGGTGGAATTATAATGATGATTACATTATTAGTAATAGGTGCTTTTATATGTATAAGCTATTTTAAATCTGAAAATATAGAAGAGCAAAAAATAGCTAAAAATTTAATTCCACTAATATTAGCTTCTGTTGGTTTTGGAGTTGTAGGATTAGTTGATGATTTGAAAAAACTAATAGGAAAAAATACAGATGGATTAAAACCTGCATATAAAATGTTAGGACTATTAATTATATCTGTAGGTTTTTGCTTATATTTAACACAAGTTTTGCATTTAGGAACAGAAACATATATACCTTTCATAAAAGTATCTATAAATCTTCCAGTATGGATATATATACCATTTGCAGTTGTTGTAATGTTAGCAACTACAAATGCTGTTAATTTAACAGACGGAATAGATGGACTTTCTACAAGTGTTACAACAATAATAATTACATGTTTAACTGTAATAGGCATTATGTTTGGAGTAAAAGAAGTAACTGTATTTGGAACTATACTTATAGGAGCATGTTTAGGATTCTTAATATTTAATTTACATCCTGCAAAAGTATTTATGGGAGATACAGGCTCATTATTGTTAGGTGGAGCAATTGCAAGTATGGCACTTTATTTAAAAATGCCATTAATATTAATCATAATTGCTTTAGTTCCAGTACTTGAAACATTATCTGTTATTATACAAGTTAGACATTTTAAAAAGACAGGTGAAAGAATATTCAAAATGACGCCAATACACCATCATTTTGAATTATCAGGTTGGCACGAGAATAAAATAGTATCAGTATTTAGTTTAATAACTCTTGTTTGCTGTATAGTTGGATTGTTAGCTATTTAACTAAAATACAATATGAAAGGAAAATAGTAATGCAAAAAACAAAAAAGAAATCTACTAATTTTATAAACCAACCATTTGACTTTATATTGTGTGCAATAATTTTTATACTACTTGCACTTGGAATAGTAATGGTATTATCTGCATCAGCTCCATCAGCACTTGCAGAAACAGGAAAAAGTTATGCATATGCCAAAAAACAACTTATTGCAGCTGGTATTGGTATAGCTGGAATGTTCTTTTTATCAAAAGTAAATTATGGTGTATATAAAAAATTGTATAAAATAATTTATATAATTTCTGTTGTAATATTGGGATTAGTTGTTATACCTAAAATAGGAATTGAAGGAAACGGAGCAAGAAGGTGGATTGTTCTTCCAATTATAGGTCAATTTCAACCATCAGAAATTACAAAAATAGGATTAATTATATTTTATGCGGGTTATTTAACAGATCATAAAGATGAGTTAAGAGATTTTAGAAAAGGATTTTTATTACCTCTAGTATTTGTTCTTATTCCAATAGGAATATTGTTTTTTGTACAAAATCATTTGAGTGCATCATTAATTATTGGAATGGTAGCATGTATAATGATGGTAATTGCAGGAACAAGACTTGCTTATTTTGTAATATTTGGAGCTTTAGGCGGTGGAGGAATTATTTCTTACGTAATTTATAAAATAAGTTCTGGAGCAAGTGGAGGAAGTTTCCGTTTAGGAAGAATTGTTTCATTTTTAGATCCTTGGCAAGACCTTACAACTACTGGATGGCAGGTCGTTCAAGGTTTGTATGCAATTGGCTCAGGTGGTCTATTTGGAGTAGGTTTGGGCCAAAGTAAACAAAAATATTTATGGCTTTCAGAGCCACAAAATGACTTTATATTTGCAGTTATAGCAGAAGAATTAGGCTTTGTGGGCTGTTTAATTATAATGATTTTATTTGGAATTTTAATATGGAGAGGTGTACTAATTGCAATTAAAGCACCAGATAGTTTTGGAAGTTTACTTGCAACAGGAATAGTAAGTTTAGTTGCAGTTCAAGTTATATTAAATATAGCAGTTGTTACATCATCAATACCAAACACAGGTATACCACTACCATTTTTTAGTTATGGAGGAACCGCATTAGTTATTTTATTGTGCAGTATGCGGTATATTACTAAATATTTCAAGAGCTGGCTCAAAAGTGTAAAAGGAGGAAAATCATGCGTGTAATAATATCAGCAGCGGGAACAGGTGGACACATAAACCCAGGAATAGCAATTGCAAATAAAATAAAAGAAAAAGAACCAAACTCAGAAATAATATTTGTAGGAACTGATCGTGGATTAGAAAATGATTTAGTGCCAAGAGCAGGGTATGAGTTGAAACATATAAATGCATATGGTTTTGACCGTACAATCTCACTTGATAATATAAAAAAAATGTATCAAACATTTCATTCTATAAAAGAAGCAAAAAAAATAATAGAACAATTTAAACCAGATGTAATAATTGGAACAGGTGGATATATATGTGTACCTATTGGATTAGCAGCCAAAAAGAAAAAGGTGCCAGTTGTATTACACGAAAGCAATGCTTTCCCAGGAGTAGCTGTAAAAATATTATCAAATAAAGCAAGTAAGGTGCTAGTTGGATTTGAAGATGCAAAAGTAAGATTGCCAAAAGCAAAGCAAGTTATTGTCACAGGCACACCAACAAAAGTTAAAAAAATTAAAATATCAGATGCTAGAAAACAAGAACTACTAAAGGAAAATAAATTAAATAATAATAAGCCAATAGTGCTATTTTTTGGAGGGAGTCAAGGAGCTAAAAGTATAAATAATAGCTTATTGGAAATAATATCAAAAAAACAAAATCAAAATTATCAAATTTTGTGGGCTGCAGGACCAGCTCAATATGAGCAAATAAAAAAGGACTTAAAAGAAAAACATTCAATAGAAATTGACAATATTGAAAATGTTAGTATTGTACCATATATATATAATATGGAAGAAATAATGAATATTGTAGATTTAGTAGTTTGCAGAAGTGGTGCAATGACAATAACTGAAATAGCAAATGTTGGGGTACCAGCTATATTTATACCATTTCCATTTGCTACAGAAAATCATCAAGAATATAATGCAAAGGTACTACAAAAAGTTGGAGCTGCCAAAATTATATTAGATAAAAACTTGACAGCAAATGAATTAAATAGTACAATAACAAACTTAGTAAGAGATAAAAAAACTTTACAAGAAATGAGTAAAAAAGCAAATCAAGTTGCAATACAAAATGTAGAGGAAAAAATCTATAAAGAAATAAAACAAGTTGTTAATAAAGACGGAGAACAATAGGGGCTTTAAATTTATATGGTCAAAATTCGTCAGCAATTATAATTAAGGAGAATGTAAATGGCAGATAGATTAATTATTGTGGAATCACCAGCAAAAGCTAATACAATTAAAAAATTTCTAGGTGGAAATATTAAAGTAATGGCTTCAATGGGACATGTTAGAGATTTACCAAAATCAAAATTAGCTATTGATGTTGATAATGACTTTGAACCTGAATATATAAACATTCGAGGAAAAGGAGATCTAATTAAAAGCTTAAAAAAGGAAGCTAAACTTGCAAGACAAGTCTATTTGGCATCTGACCCTGATCGTGAGGGAGAAGCTATTGCATGGCATTTAGCACATATTTTAGAAATACCAGAAGACAGTAGTTGTAGGGTTACATTTAATGAAATTACTAAAGAAGCAGTAAAAGATAGCATGAAAGAACCTAAAAAAATAGATATGAATTTGGTTGATGCTCAACAAGCACGTAGAGTACTAGACAGAATAGTTGGTTATAAAATTAGTCCAATATTATGGAAAAAAGTTAAAAGAGGCTTATCAGCAGGTAGAGTTCAATCTGTTGCAGTAAAGCTTATTGTTGACAGAGAAGAAGAAATAGAAAAATTTATACCAGAAGAATATTGGAATATTTATGCAACATTATTAGAGCCAAAATCAAAGAAAAAATTTAAAGCAACATTTTATGGAAAAGATAATAAAAAAGTAGAATTAAACAATAAAGAAGAAGTTGACGAAATTTTAGAAAATATAGAAAATGGCAAATATATTGTAACAGATGTGAAAAAAGGAGAAAAGAAAAGAAGTCCAGCACCACCATTTACTACAAGTACAATGCAACAAGAAGCATCTAGAAAATTAAATTTCACATTAAAGAAAACAATGTCTGTTGCTCAAGGTTTATATGAGGGTGTAAATGTTGGCGAAAAAGGTACAGTTGGTTTGATTACATACATGAGAACTGACTCAACCAGAATTTCAGATGAAGCAAGAGCTAGCGCAAAAGAAGTAATATCACAAAAATATGGTGAGAGCTATTATGAAAATCGTTTTTATAAAACAAAACAAAATGCGCAAGATGCACATGAGGCAATTAGACCAACATATGTAGATTTAGAGCCGGAAAAAATAAAACAATATTTAACATTAGATCAATATAAGCTTTATAGATTAATATATAATAGATTTATTGCAAGTCAAATGGCAAATGCTGTATATGATACAGTTAGTGCTAATATAGAAGTAAACCAATATGATTTTAAAGCAAATGGACAATTATTAAAATTTAAAGGCTTTATGACACTATATGTGGAAACTTTAGATAATGAAACAGAAGAAGAGGAAAACTCAATTCCAGAATTAACAATTGGACAAGAAGTTAAAAAAGATAATATAGAAGCAAAACAAAGCTTTACTCAACCACCTGCAAGGTACACAGAGGCTAGTTTAGTAAAAGCATTAGAAGAAAAAGGAATAGGTAGACCAAGTACCTATTCTCCAACAATAACTACGATTTTAGAAAGAAGATATATTCAAAAAGAACAAAAACAACTAGTACCTACAGATTTGGGCAAAATAGTAAATAAACTGTTAGTTGAAAACTTTCCAGATGTAATAAATGTAGAGTTTACTGCAAAAATTGAAGAGGACTTTGATGATGTAGCAGAAGGAAAAGAACAATGGAAACAAGTAATACGTGATTTTTATGGACCTTTTAAAATTGAAGTTGAAAAAGTTGAAAAAGAATTAGAACATGTTGAATTAATAGAAGAAGTATCTGATGTACCATGTGAAAAATGTGGAAGAATGATGGTTATTAGGTATGGAAAATTTGGTAAATTTTTAGCTTGTCCAGGTTTCCCAGAATGTAAAAATACAAAAACTATTATTGAAACAACTGATGTTCCTTGTCCAGTTTGCGGTGGAAAAGTTCAAATTAAAAAATCAAAAAGAGGCAGAAAGTTTTATGTATGTGAAAACAATCCAGGAACTTGTCAATATATTTCATGGAATCCTCCAAAAGTAGGAGAAAAATGGAAACCAGAAGATATGGAAAAAAAGAAGACAAAAACCAAAAGAAAAACCACTAAAACAAAAAAGAAAAAATAATATAGAAAAAATATCTCTAATATATTAGGGGTATTTTTTTGTGGAAATTTGTAGAAAATGATATTTTTTTGTTTACTTTTTTTTACCATAACTATATAATAAAAGTATGAAAATAAGGAGAAGTAAAGATGAAGAAACTAAAGAAAATATCATTAGCTTTATTTATTATATTATTAATAATTAGTGTAGGTAAAGTATTTGCAGTTGAAGTTCATTTTAAAGAGTATTCAGAAGAATTTAAAGAATACTTACAATTATCTGATGAAGAAAAAAGTAAAAGGTTAATGCCTAGAATGTATGATATTGAGGGATATACAATTAACTATATAAACCCAATTAAATATGCATTAAATGTAACTGATACTTTAGCAAGTAAATATTCATTATTAGACTATATACCTGAAAACATTGTGATTCGAAATCAAATGAATACTAATTCATGTTGGGCATTTGGCGGCTTATCAAGTTTAGAAACCACTTTGGCTTTAAGTAATTATTATAATAATAAACCTACTCAGATATATGATTATTCTGAAAGACATGTTGTTTATGCAACAAGTAAAAATTTTGCAAATGGTGTAATAAATCCACATACTTTTAATAAACAACCATCAACTGGTGGTAATCAGTATATATTAGAGGCATATTTGACAAGCGGAATTGGAGCGATAGATGAAGCTGAAATGCCTTTTGAAAATAATGAAAATTTAATAAATATAAGTGAAATACAAAACAAAACAGTTACAAGTCAAATATTTGATTCTGATCAATTTGAAAGTAGTAATACAGTTGCAAATAGAAATAGAGTAAAACAACATATAAAAAATTATGGAGCAGTTGCAGTAGGAATACATGGAGCAAACCCTTATGAATCAAATTATTATAACAATAGTACAGGAGCAATTTATTGTAATGATTCTACAAAGGCGCCAGTAAACCATATGGTATCTATAGTAGGATGGGATGATAATTATAGTAGAACAAACTTTAATTCAAATTGTAGACCTAGTTCAAATGGAGCATGGATTATAAGAAACTCGTGGGGAACGGTACTTGGAAATAAAGGATTTATGTATTTGTCATATGAAGATGTTAATTTTGGTCAAATGCTTTATGGAATAATAAAAGCATCTGATACTGTAGATTATAATAATGTATATCAATACAATTATACAGGTACCAGTGGAGACCTATTAATCAAAGAAACTAATAAAATATATATAGCTACTGTATTTAATAAAAATACAACTAGTACAGAATATATAAAACGTATTGGCACTTGTGTATCTGAACCATGTACGTATAGAGTATATGTGAATTTAAATGGCTCAGGAAAGTCAAACTCAGATTTACAATTGGTTCAACTAAAAGAAGGAAATTACAAAACACTTGATACTGTGGGATACCATACATTAGAGCTACAACAACCACTTAAAATTAACTCAAGTAGCTTTGTAGTCGTATTAGAAATAACACCACTTTCAGGAAGCAATGAATTTACTGTACCAATTGAAGCGCCGATGGCTGGTACTTGGTTTTCAGATGTTGAAATAGCAAGTAATAAAAATTTCATTACGGATAACTTAAATTATACATGGCAGGTATTGTATAAAAATAATGCAAATTCTACTATTAAGGTATTTACATCAAATAGTTTAGTAGATAACTCATTAAAAGACATACAAATACAAACACCACCAACTAAAACAACATATTATGAAGGCGAAAATTTTGATGCCACAGGAATGGTGGTTAAAGCAAATTATAATGACGGAACATCAAAAGTTATAACAGATTATAACATTTCAAATGGAAGCAATTTAACACAAGGCCAACAATATGTAACAATTTCTTATAAAGGTAAACAAGTAAGACAAAATATAACTGTAAATGGAAATGTTATTGATTCAATTGTTGTGGATGTAATGCCAAACAAAACTACATATATTGCAGGAGAAAGCTTTGATCCAACTGGTATGGTAGTAAAAGCCATTTATAAAAGTGGAGTATCTTCAGAAATTACAGGTTATCAAATTAGTGGAGGAACTAATCTTCAACAAGGTGAGCAAACTATTACAATTACTTATGAAGGCAAAACTACAACATTAAAAGTACAAGTAAAGAAAAATACGGTTGAATCTTTGACAATAATAAAAGAACCAAATAAAAAATCTTATTATGCAGGTGAAAATTTTGAAAGAGCCGGTATGGTAGTAAAAGCATTTTACAAAAATGGAGCAACTTTAATGATTGCAGATTATACAGTAACTGATGGAGAAAACTTAAAAGAAGGACAGCAATATGTAACAATTTCTTATGAAGGAAAAGAAGTAAAGCAACCTATAGAAGTTAAAGCAAAACCAGTTACACTTGAAAGCATAACAATACAAACACCACCAACAAAAACATCATATTATGTTGGTGAAAGCTTTGATACAACAGGTATGGTAATAAGAGCAAATTATAGTGATAGTTCAACTAAAATTGTTACTAAAACTGAATACACAGTTTTAGATGGAAATAACTTACAACTTGGACAACAATATGTAACAATTTCTTATGAAAGTAAAGAAGTAAAACAATCTATATCAGTACAAAATAAACAAGCAACACTTACAAGTATAACAATACAAACACCACCAACAAAAACAACATATTATGTAGGTGAAAACTTTGATAAAACAGGAATGGTAGTAAAAGCAAATTACAGTGATGGAACATCAAAACAAATAACAGATTATACAATAACAAATGGAACAAAACTACAAGAAGGACAACAATATGTAACAATATCTTATGATGGAAAACAGGTAAATCAAAACATAACTGTACAAAAAAGACCAGTTACACTTGAAAGTATAGCAATACAAACACCACCAACAAAAACAATATACTTTGTGGGTGAAAATTTTGATAAAACAGGAATGGTTGTAAAAGCAAATTATAGTGATGGAACATCAAAAGAAATAACAGACTATACAATAACAAATGGAACTAATTTGCAAGAAAGTCAACAATATGTAACAATTTCTTATAATAATAAAAATGTGAACCAAGCTATAACTGTACAAAAGAAACCAGTAACACTTCAAAGTATAACTATACAAACAGCACCAAATAAAACAAAATATTTTGTGGGTGAAAATTTTGATACAACAGGAATGGTAGTAAAAGCAAGTTATAATGATGGAACATCAAAAGAAATAACTAAAGCTGAATATAGTGTTACAAATGGTACTAACTTAAAACTTGGTCAACAATCTGTAACAATATCTTATGGAGGAAAAGAAGCACAACAAAGAATAGAAGTAGTAGAAAATACACTTCAATCTATAGCAATAACAAATAAACCAAATAGAACAACATATTTTATAGGAGAAAATTTTGACAAAACAGGAATGATTGTAAGAGCAACATATGCAAATGGAATATCAGAACCAATAACAGATTATACAATAACAAATGGAACAAATTTGCAAAAAGGCCAACAATCTGTAACCATATCTTATGGAGGAAAAGAAGCACAACAAAGAATAGAGGTAATAGAAAATACAGTAGAGTCTATAGCAATAACAAATCAACCAAATAGAACAAAATATTTTGTAGGCGAAGATTTTGATAAAACTGGTATGGTTGTAAGAGCTGCTTTCAAAGATGGAACATCAAAAGAAATAACAGACTATACAATAACAAATGGAACAAACTTACAAATAGGTCAACAATCTGTAACAATATCTTATGGGGGAAAAGAAGCAACACAAGAGATAGAAGTAGTAGAAAATACTGTTGAAAGTATTGCAATTGTAACACCACCAACTAAAACAAACTATATAGAAGGACAAGACTTTGATAAAACAGGAATGATTGTAAAAGTAACATATAAAAATGGAACAGCAGAAAATATAACAAATTACACAATAATTGATGGAATTAATCTAAAAAAAGGACAACAAACTGTAACTGTTTCTTATGGTGGAAAAACAGCTACACAAAAAATAAATGTTATAGAGAGAATAGTTATAAACATTTCAGTTGCAAAAATGCCAAATAAGATTGAATATGTTCAAAACAAAGAAGAATTACAACTAGCTGGAGGACTTATAAAAGTAGAGTATAATGACGGAAATGATGAGCAAATATTTATGACAGACAAAAATGTAGAAGTAAGTGGCTTTAGCAATAAAAGAGCAGGAAAAGTTGAAATTACATTAACATACCAATCTAAAAAAACAACATTTAATGTAACAATAATAGAAGTAAAAACAGCAGTTAACTCAAACTTTGATAATGCTAAATGTGACATTCCAGTTGCACAAGCTTATCGTTATACAAAATCAAATCAAAAAGATTATTATGTGTTACAAATCAATTTAAAAAATGTTATAAGAATTAAAGAAAATCAATCATTTGAATATTATTATTATTTATCACCAAACCAATCTGAGGATGAAATAACTGATTGGGTTAAAATAAGTGAAGAACAAAATTCAGACAATGAATTAAACTTTAATGTAAATACAAAACAAATTAAAAACTTTACAGAAGTAGCTGATGCATCAAGATTATACTTATATGTAAAAGAGGTTGCAAAAAGAGAAGGTGACCAAAAAGTATATGTATCTAATTCAATAGAACTAAAAGAAGAAAGCGTACAGAAAAAAGAGAATTACTTAGATGATATTATAGTTAAAGATAACAACAATAACAATAACAACAACAATAATAATAACAATAATAATAGCAATAATAATAACAATAATAATAATAATTCAAAACCAGACAACACTGTAGCCGAAGGAAAGATCCCTCAAGCAGGATTAAAGGTTACCGTAATAATAGCAATCACGATTATCACAATTGCAGGAGTAATTACATTTATTAAATACATAAAATTTAGCAAAGAAATAAAATAAATTAGAAAAGTGGCGAGGCCACTTTTCTTTTTGCTATTTAATAGTAATAATGTACTTGAAAAATCAAATAACTTATGATAGAATAACTAATTGATAAAATTTCAAGGAGTTTGCTATGTTAGAGGAAAAGGAAAAAATACGAGAAAAAGAAAATCATAGAGTATTTAAGCAATTATTAAGTACATTTATGGAAGATGAAAACAACACAAAAAGCGAAAATGAAGAAATAGCTAAAAATATAAAAATTGTACCTAAATTTTTTTATGATAGTTTTAAAAAACAACTAAGGGTAGAATTTAAAATAGGAGAAAAACAATTATATAAATTAAAAAATTTGCCTGATTTTTATGAGAAAATGTTAAACAATGAAGTTTATCAATATGGGGCAAAATTAAATTTTGTACATAGCATTGAATCATTTGAAAAAGAGTCACAAGAAATTTTATCTTTTTTACTTAAATATGCAGAAATTATAAAATATAGCAACGAAATGAATTATACTTATTATAGAAGCAACTTTATTCAAGACAATATTTTGTTATCAAATTCTGGACTAGATGAAATATTTAGAATTTTAGAAAATAAAAATGTTTTATTTCAAGTAAACTCGGTAGAAAAAAATATATATTTTACAGATGAAGTTCCTAATATATATTTTAATATTACAGAGCTTGATGAAAACAAATTTAAATTAAGATGTAATATTGATGTTTTTGAATATGATATTCTTCAGGGAAAAGACTTTATATACCTATTATTTTCAGACACTTTATACAGATGTGAAAAAAGTTTTAAAGACACAATTATAAGAATATTAGATGTATTAAGAAAAAATTATACAAATGAAATTATTATGGATGAAAAAGAAATAACTAACTTTTTTGCAATGGTTGCACCTAAAATAGAAGAAAAAGTAGTTACTGATGAACTACCACAATATATAAAGGAAAAATACATTCCACAAAAGTTAGGGGTTAAAATTTATTTAGACTATGATCCAAATAATAATATAATAGCTGATATAAAATTTTGTTATGGTAAAAATGAGTTTAATCCATTAATAAACCAAAATATTAGTTTCGCACGAAATATGATAAAAGAAAATGAAGCATTAAATCAATTTATTAATACAGGCTTTATGCTAGACAAAAATAATGCAAGATTAATATTAGTTAATGAAGATAAAATTTATCAGTTCCTATCAGAAGATATAGAAGAATATATGAAAAAATATGAGGTGTTAGCTACTGAAACCTTTAAGAAAAAAGAAGTACATTCACCACAAATGAAAACAATTGGAGTAAGAGTGGAAAATAATTTACTTCAAATTGATTTATCACAAATAGGAATTGAATTATCCGATTTATCAGAAATAATGGAAAGGTACAAATTGAAAAAAGCCTTTTACAGGTTGAAAGATGGAAGTTTTATTAATTTAAAGCAAAATGAAACATTAACATTTTTAGATAATTTGAACCTTGATATAGAAAGTGGCTATACAAACTTAAAAGATGGTGTAATTACACTACAAAGTTACAGAAGCCTTTATTTGGAAAAATGCTTAAAAAATTTAAGCAATGTTGAAATAAAAAAAGATGAATCATATAAAACAATGATAGACAGTCTACAGACAAATCAAAAAAATGTAGAAATACCTATTCCTAAAAATTTAAATGCTGATTTAAGAACATATCAAAAAATAGGGTATCAATGGTTAAAGACATTGGACAGATATGAATTTGGAGGAATATTAGCAGATGATATGGGACTTGGTAAAACAATACAAGTATTAGCAGTAATATTAGACTATGTTAATAAAGAAGGAAAGATGCCTTCATTAGTTGTATGTCCAAGTTCATTAACATTAAATTGGCTAGGAGAAGCAAATAAATTTGCACCAAGTTTGAAGGTTTGTGTAATTAGTGGAAATGCATTAGAAAGAGCAAAAAAAATAGACAAAATACCACAATATGATTTAGTAATTACATCTTATGATTCTCTAAAAAGAGATATTGATGTATATGAAGAAAAAGCTTTTAATTTTAGATATATGATAGCTGATGAAGCTCAATATGTTAAAAATAATAATACTCAAAATGCTAAGGCAATAAAGAAAATACTTACAAAAACCAGATTTGCATTAACAGGTACTCCAATAGAAAATTCGCTTTCAGAATTATGGTCTATATTTGATTTTATTATGCCAGGTTATTTATTTAAATATAGAAAATTTAAAGAGACTTTTGAAACACCAATAGTAAAAGAAGAAAGTGAAGCATGTCTTGAAAGACTAAAAAAAATGATAGAACCTTTTGTGCTAAGAAGAATAAAAAAAGAAGTGCTTACAGAACTTCCAGATAAAACAATTAGTGTATTGTATAATGAAATGCAAGAGGAACAACAAAAAGTTTATTTAGCATATTTGGCAAAAGCAAGAAAAGAAATAAATGATGAAATTAAAGCAAACGGTTTTGAAAGTAGTCAAATTAAAATACTAGCATTACTAATGAGACTAAGACAAATATGTTGTCACCCAAAATTGTTTTTACAAAATTATGAAGGGGAAAGTAGTAAGCTTACACAATGTATAGAACTTATAAAAAACACTGTTGAAAGTGGACACAAAATTTTATTATTTTCAGGTTATACATCAATGTTCGAAATGATAGAAAAAGAGCTTAAAAATAATAAAATATCATATTTAAAATTAACAGGACAAACTAAAGTATCTGATAGAATAGATTTGGTTGATAAATTTAATGAAGATGAAAGTATAAAGGTATTTTTAATATCGCTAAAAGCAGGTGGAACAGGTTTAAACCTTACAGGGGCAGATGTTGTAATACATTATGATCCATGGTGGAATTTATCTGCCGAAAATCAAGCGACAGATAGAACTTATAGAATTGGACAAAAAAATAATGTACAAGTTTATAAATTAATTACTAAAAATTCAATAGAAGAAAAGATATATGAACTACAGCAGAAAAAAGCGAAACTTGCAGATAATATGTTATCAACACAAAATACATTTATAAACCAATTATCTAAAGAAGATATAATGAAATTATTTGGTTAAGGAGATAAAATGAAGGATTATATAACAATAATTGGAGGTGGATTAGCAGGCTCAGAAGCTGCTTATCAAATAGCAAAAAGAGGAATAAAAGTAAAATTGTATGAAATGAAACCAAAAAAGTTTTCATTAGCACATGATAACGAGGATTTGGCTGAAATAGTATGCAGTAATTCATTTAAATCAAATTTACACACAAATGCTTGTGGTTTGTTAAAAGAAGAATTAAGAATATTAGATTCACTTTTAATAAAAACTGCGGATGAAACAGCTGTACCGGCTGGGCAAGCATTAGCAGTAGATAGAGAAGCTTTTTCAAAAAAAGTTACAGAAAAGCTAAAAAGTATGCCGAATGTAGAAATAATTCGTAAAGAAGTTGGAAGGTTAACTGTTAACAATATTGATGATATTTTAATTGATGAGCAGGTCAAAAGTGAATTGACCGAAATGGCTGAGGATGGAATTGTGATAGTGGCAACAGGGCCATTAACCTCTAATAAACTATCACAAGAAATATTAAATATTACAGGACAAGATAAATTGTTTTTCTATGATGCAGCAGCACCAATTGTTGAAAGAGATTCAATAAACATGAAAGTTGCATTTTGGGGAGAAAGATATGAACAAGAAAGACTAAAGGATGAGCAAGTAGAAGATTGGCAAAAAAGAGTACAATCTCAAAATGAAGCAAGTTATTTGAATCTTCCTATGAATAAAGAGGAGTATGAAAATTTTTGGACAGTATTAGTAAATGCAGAAGTTGTTACATTACATGAATTTGAAAAAAGAGAGATATTTGAAGGATGTATGCCAATAGAAGTAATGGCTAAAAGGGGAATAGATACTTTAAGATATGGACCGCTAAAACCTGTAGGATTTACTGATCCAAGAACAGGCTATAGACCATATGCACTTGTTCAACTTAGACAAGATAACGCAAAGGGAAATTTGTTTAATATGGTTGGATTTCAAACAAATCTAAAATATGGAGAGCAACAAAAAGTATTTAGTATGATTCCTGGACTAGAAAATGCAAACTTTGTAAAATATGGGGTAATGCATAGAAATACCTATATAAATTCTACAAAATTATTAGAACCAACATATAAATTAAAAACGAATAAAAATATATATTTTGCAGGTCAAATTACAGGGGTAGAAGGGTATGTAGAATCGATTTCTTCTGGAATGGTAGCTAGTTTAAATGCTATAGAACAATACAATGGAAATAAACAAAAAGACGTTTTTGCTCCAATTATTTTTCCAGAGACAACAATGACAGGAGCACTATGCAAATATATATCAACACCTAATAATAATTTTCAACCAATGAACGCAAATTTTGGAATATTACCTACACTCCAAGAAAAAATAAAAGATAAAAAATTAAAATACACAAAGTTAGCAGATAGAGCTATTATTGATTTGAAAAATAGCATAAAAATAAAAGATATCTAGATTATCTAGATATCTTTTATTTTTATCTTTGATTATCATCAGCTTTTTGTGCTGCCTTATTTTGTTGTTTAGCTTCACGTAGTAAATTTTCTTCAAATTGTTTTTCATAATCTTTAATTACTTCATATTTCATAGAATCTCTAAATGATGTTTTCTTATCAGATGCTTTTGAAGAAGTAGTAGATGGATTGCTATTTTCCTCTTCTGGTTCTTCTTTCATAGATTCTCTTTCAGCTCTTCTTCTATTTACCCAATTTTTGAAACGTTTTATAAATTGATACCATTTTGGCTGAGTAGCTGGTAAGTTACCACCTTGTTCTTGCTCTCCTTCCTCTCCATCAATTCGAGCTGAACTTTGAGACCTACGAGAAGTGTTTGCTGGCTGGCTAATAGTTCCAAAAGTGCTTTCAGAATCTCTAATTGGGAAATCTTTAACTGTTAAGTTTTTGTTTGCCAATCTAGAGTCAAGTGGTGAAAGATAGCCAATATTATATAGAGCTGTTTCATAATTTGCATTTTGTTTATCAATACCTGCAATATATTTATTATTTGCTTTTATATTTTTTTCAAGATCTTCATAAGATGTAATTTTATCTATAACTTCTCTACTTATTGAACCTTTGAAATATTTTGCTATTTCACTTCTTCTTTGCTCTACAGACGTATTAGCTGTAACTAAATCAACTTGAGCCTGACTAATCTCTGCAGGAGTTTTAGATGGGTCTGATATAATAGCATTTAATTTTTTTACATCATTTAAATGTTTTTCAAGATCTTTTAGCATATACATAACATTAGGATCTTGTTTTGCAGCTTCAGTAATCCTACTTAAAGTTGCATTTTCATTTAATCTAGCTTCTTTTTCTTTTTGATTTCTAAGTAATGCTCTAGAAAATTTAGTTCCAACCACTTTTTCTAAATGAGCTTTTAATTCTGGATCTTTTGAAATATCTTCAAAATGTTGGTCAATTGTTGATTGATTTTTTTCAACAATTGATTTTAGTCCTAACAATGATTTCTTAGCCTTTAAAAAATCTTCCTTTACCTTTTTTATATCTGCTTCACATTGTTTAATTT
>CAKPKQ010000024.1 GCA_934167305.1 uncultured Clostridia bacterium
GCATATGGAAATAAAATAACAATACCAAAAGGATTTAAAGTATTACCACATAATCCTACATCAAGTACAGGAGCAGTAACATATACATATAATGAAGATAATATACCAGCAGTACAAGATGGAATAGTAATAGAAGATACACAAACTGAAACAGCAGGAAATCAATTTGTATGGGTGCCAGTAGGAACAATAAAAAATAAAAGTGATGACTCAAAAGGAGCAACAAGTACAATAACATTAGGAAGATATAGTGATTTTACAATGACAAACGGAGCAGTAGCTTCAGGACAACCAGCACAAGTTGCATCAGTAGAAAATTGCACAAAAGTAGTTCCAATAAATACTGACTATCAAGAATTAAGTACATCTAGAGCAGGAAATACTGCAACAAATTCAACAGCACAAAATGCAACAGCAAGAAACCTAGCAGAATTTATATCAACCAGTTTATCAAATGGAGGATATTACATAGCACGATTTGAAGCAAGTGGAACAGCATCAAAAATAACTTCAAAATATAATCAACCAGTATTAACGAATATAACACAACCAAATGCAGCACAAACAGCAAGAAATATGTATGGAGATACAACAGATTATGCAAGTGACTTAGTAAATAGTTATGCTTGGGATACAGCAATAATATTCATACAAACATATTCGGGAAAAATAGATTATGCAAGTTATAATGAAGGTAAAACAACGAAAGCATTTACAGCAACAGGAAAAAATAATGACAAATATTGTAATATATTTGACATGTCAGGAAATGCATATGAATGGACCACAGAATACTCTACTTACTCTAGCGGTAGCAACTTCGACCCTTGTGTTAATCGTGGAGGGTATTACTATACAGATGATGGCCTAGCCTACGATTACACGTCTAACCGTAGCTTCCTCGACACGACTTTCAGCGGCAGCCACTGTAGTTTGCGTCCCCTACTTTATGTAAAGTAGCACTGACCACTGGTTCGAAATTATGATGTTAGCTAATGTTATGAGCGTGTCAAGCTAACTGTGTAAATTTATTTAAATATATTTGTAGAGCTTGTCAAGATTAGTGTGTAAATTTTTTTAACATCCAATTAGTAGTACGATTTTGTGCTACTAATTTTTTTATATAATTTTCAATGTACTTTCTATAATTTTATATATTTTAAAAATCTATCTCCAAACAAAGAGATTAACTGTTCACGAATGGTTTTCCAATTTTTAATAGGTTTATTCCATTTTTCAGATAATTCTCTTATACGTAAGAATAATATCTTGTAAACAGCACTTTCACTAGGAAATGCACCTTTGCCACGAGTAACTTTCCTTAAAGCAGAATTCACAGACTCAATAGAATTTGTATATATACTACAAATTCGAGAGTGTAATGAATTTTGTGTAAAAAATACTTCCAAATCTTAAAATTTAACTGTGTAAATTCAAAAATTTAAAATTTGAATTTACACAGCTTTTTCTTGTGAAAAATAGTCCAAAATAAAAAAATCTTAATTAAGTAGAAAAATTATAAATTATGTTATATAATAAGAACACAATATTCAATCTTAGAAGGAGAAATAAAATAATATGAATGGCTTTGTACACTTACATATACACAGTGAATTTAGTTTACTAGATGGAGCAAATAGAATAAAAGACTTACCAGTAAGAGCAAAAGAATTAGGAATGAACGCTATGGCAATTACAGACCATGGTGCTATGTTTGGTGCAATTGACTTTTATAAAGCATGTAAAGCAAATGACATTAAACCAATAATAGGTTGTGAGGTTTATGTTGCACCAAGAAATAGAAAAGATAAAGACCCTAATTTAGACGCTAGATATAGCCATTTAATACTATTAGCTAAAGATAATCAAGGATATAAGAACCTTGCAACTCTAGTTTCTTTGGGTTATACAGAAGGTTTTTATTATAAACCTAGAATAGATCATGAAATAATAGAAAAATATCATGAAGGAATAATATGCCTAAGTGCATGTTTAGCTGGTGAAGTAAACCAAGCAATACTTGCAAATGATATGGAAAAAGCAAAAGAAGTTGCCTTATGGTATAAATCTGTATTTGGAGAAGATTATTACTTAGAAATTCAAAACAATGGAATAAATGAACAAGTTTTAGCAAACCAAAAACTAATACAATTATCAAGAGAGCTAGACATTCCACTTGTAGCAACAAATGATGCTCACTATTTAAAAAGAGAAGATGCATATAACCATGAGGTTTTACTTTGTATACAAACTGGAAAACGTATGACAGATGAAGACAGAATGAAATTTGATACAGATGAGTTATATGTTAAATCACCAGAAGAGATGAGTGACTACTTTAAAAATGTACCAGATGCGATTGAAAATACCGTGAAAATAGCAGAAAAATGTAATGTGGAATTTGAATTTGGACATACAATTTTGCCTAATTATGATGTTCCACAAGAATTTGCAACTCACTATGATTATTTGGAAAAACTTACTTATGATGGACTAAAAAATAGATATGGAGAAAATCCAAGTAAAGAAATATTAGAAAGAACAGAATATGAATTAAGTGTCATTAAAAAAATGGGATATGTAGACTATTTCTTAATTGTATGGGACTATATTCATTATGCTAAAACACATAATATACCAGTTGGACCAGGTAGAGGTTCTGGAGCTGGTTCAATAGTTGCATATAGTATTGAAATTACAGATATTGACCCTATTCAATATAACCTGATTTTTGAGCGTTTTCTAAATCCTGAAAGAATTAGTATGCCTGATTTTGACGTTGACTTTTGCTATGAAAAAAGAGATAAGGTTATAGAATATGTTGAACAAAAATATGGTAAAGACCATGTTTCACAGATTATTACATTTGGAACAATGTCTGCTAGAATGGTTATTCGTGATGTGGCAAGAGTATTAGATATGCCTTATGCAGAAGCAGACAAACTAGCTAAAATGATACCAAATGAAATACATATTACAATAAAAAAAGCTATGGAGCAAAACAAAGAACTAAAAGACCTTTATGAAACAGACGAAGAAATTAAAAAGATGCTAAATATTGCCATGGCTCTAGAAGGAATGCCAAGACAGGCTTCAACACATGCCTGTGGTATAGTTATTACAAAAGAACCAGTTGTAAGCTATGTGCCACTTTATGTAAGAGATGGAGCTATATCAACACAATATATAATGACAACACTAGAAGAACTTGGACTTTTAAAAATGGATTTCTTAGGATTAAGAACATTAACTGTTATTCAAGATACAATAGATTTGGTAAAACAAAATCAAGGAATAGATGTTAAATTTGATGAAAAAATGAATGATCCTAAGGTATACAAACTATGGCAAAATGGAGAATCAGTTGGTATATTCCAGTTTGAGAGTCAAGGAATGACAAACTTCATGAAGGAATTAAAACCAGACTGCTTGGAAGATATAATTGCCGGTGTTTCTTTATACAGACCTGGTCCAATGGATCAAATACCAAGATATATTGCAAATAAAAAAGATCCGGAACATGCAGTATATACACATCCAGCATTAAAACCAATTCTTGAAGTTACTTATGGTTGTATGGTTTACCAAGAACAAGTTATGCAAATAGTTAGAGATTTAGCTGGTTATTCATTAGGCAGAGCTGACTTAGTAAGAAGAGCCATGGGTAAGAAAAAACTAGATGTAATGGCAAAGGAAAGAGAAATATTTATACATGGACAAACAGACGAAAAAGGAAATATTGTTGTTCCAGGTTGCATTAGAAATGGTATAGATGAGCAGTCTGCAAATAAAATATTTGATGAAATGGCTGAATTTGCTAAATATGCATTTAACAAGTCACATGCTGCAGCTTATGCAGTTGTATCATATAGAACAGCATATTTAAAAGCATATTATCCAACAGAATTTATGGCAGCAATGCTTAACAGCTTTTTAGGAAATTTAGATAAAGTACCAGGTTATATTGAAGAATGTAAAAGACTATCAATTCAAATATTAAAACCAGATATAAATAAAAGCTATACAAAATTTACAGTTGATAAAAATCAAATTCGTTTTGGTCTTGGAAGCATTAAAAATGTTGGAACAGCTGCTGTTGACGAAATAGTAGAAGAAAGAACAAAACACGGAGAATTTAAAGACTTTAGTGACTTTTGCGAAAGAATAAAAGAAACAGCAGTTAATAAAAAATGTATTGAAAGCTTAATAAAAGCAGGAGCTTTTGACGAACTAGGACAAACAAGAAAGACTTTGATGGTATCTTATGAAAACATTATTGATACAATAAGCAATGATAAAAAAGGATTTGATGGCCAAGTTTCAATGTTTGACTTAGGAGGAGAAACTCAAAAAGAAGAAATAAAGTACAATTATATAATTGAACCTGAATATGATGAAAAAGAGAAACTTTCAATGGAAAAAGAGATGCTAGGAATATATATTTCAGGACATCCACTAGAAAAATTGAGAACACAAATTGAAGCAAAAACTACTATAAATAGTTTGAAATTAAGAGAACTATCAGAACCAAGTGAAATAGAAGAAGACGAGAAAGTTACAGAATATCAAGATGGACAAAATGTAATATATGCAGGTATAGTAACAAGTGTTAAAAAGAAATATACTAAAAACAATACAATTATGGCATTTGTTACAATTGAAGATTTATATGGTGCAACTGAATTTATAGTTTTTGATAGTTGCTATAGACAATGTTCTGATATATTGGTAAATGATAATATTGTTGAAGTAGAAGGTAGACTAAGTATTAGAGAGGATGAAGAACCTAAAATTGTAGCTAGAACAATAAAAGAATTTGCAGAAATCAAGAAAAAGGCATTTGAATTAAATGTTACAAATTTAGATGAAGAAACTAAAGAAAAACTTAAAGGAGCAATTCACTTTTTTAATGGTGAAAAAAGTAATATGCAAATGCAAATAAAAAATGGAGAGAAACTTGATAAAGCAGGTGGAATTTATATGACACCAGAAATTTTAAAAGAGTTTCAAGAGCTAGCAGGTGAAGAAAATGCTCAAATTGTTTTAGTGTAAAGGAGAATTCTAACTATGAAAAATGAAAGAATGATTACTAGAAAATTATTCATATCTTGTATTTTGATATTATGTATTATTTTTATAACAATTATAGTATTGCAAAAAGAATACTATGAAAACAAATTAAATCAAAAATCAATTATTAACAATGACAATACAGATAGTCCACTTCTTATTATAGATGATAATACAACAGGAATGGAAAATGTTAAGGCAAAATAGCTACAAACTACTATTAGGACTGATTGACAATTAATGGCAAGTGTGATACAATTTTCACGGATAAAAGAGAGGGGGAAGCTTTTATGAGATGTAAAAAAATCATTACACTAATAATTGCGACAATGTTAATCTTATTACCAATGATGTCAACACCAGTACAGGCTGTTGTTGGAAAAGTATACAACTTGGAAGCAAAGCAAACAGGAACAAGCGTAAACTTTACTTGGTCATCTGTATCAGGAGCAGATGGATATAACGTTTATATTAATACCTCAAATAATGGCTATGAATTTATAGGATCTGTAAAAAATAGCAAAGCAACAGTAATAGGTTTTGACTCTAAAAAAACATACAGAGCAAAAATTTGTGCATATGAACTAAGTAGAACAGGAGAAAAGGTAGAAGGAGCATATTCATCAGAAATTAATGTTAAATATACTACAGACACACCAACTATTTCTGTTTCTAAAGTTCAAAATTTAACATCAAGTCAATCAGGAGAATACATTGCATTAAATTGGAATGAAGTATCTAGTGCAACTGGGTATCAAATAGAAGTTGGAATTCCTGGATTTGGTTACATGAATATTGGAACAGCACTTTCAAACAATGTTTTTATTAAAGGTGCAAAAGTAGGGCAAACATATGAATTTAGAGTAAGAGCTTATATAATTACAAGTGAAACAACAGTATATGGCGATTATTCAAATTCAACAACAATAACATTAAAAGATGACAAACAAGATGAAGAAATAAAATTAGACAAAGTAACTAATCTACAAGTAAGCAATATAACTTCAAATACAGCTTATGCAAAATGGAATAGTGTTAAAAAGGCTACAGGGTATGAGGTTTGGCTATCAAAAAATAATGGTAAATATAGCCGAATCACAACAACTACCAAAACATATACTGAAATTTCTGGATTAGATGAAAATACAACATATAAAGTAATTATAGTTGCATTTAATGATGAAGGAGAAAACAAGGTATATGCACCAGATTCTAATGCTGTTAGCTTTAAAACTTTGAAAAATAACAATAATGTTAAAGTATCTAAAGTAGAAAACGTAACAATAAAAAATATATATTCAAATGGAGCAGATGTAACATGGAATAAAGCTCAGAATGCTACAGGTTACGAAATATGGTTAGCAAAAAGAAATCAAAAATTTGAGTATATTACAAAAACAAATAAAACATATGCAAGTATTTCTGGATTGCAAGCTAACACAACATACAGAATTATAATTACAGCATATAATGATAGTGGCAGTAACAAAATATATGCCTCAGATTCAAATGTAAAATCATTCACAACTGAGAAAACAGTTGACTTAAATATACAAGGTTTTACAGCTGAGGTTAAACACAGAAATGAAGCATATTTACAATGGTGGAAAAATAATGATGCTAAAGGATATGAAGTATGGCTAGCAAAAGCAGGAAAATCATTTACAAAACAATCAAAAGATGCAACAGAAAGTAGCTATATTTTATATGATTTAGACTATAATACAAAATATAGTGTAAAAGTAAGAGCATATATGTATAAAAATGGTCAAAAGGTTTATGGCAATTTTTCAACAGTGAAAACATTTACAACAGAAAAGTATAATAGAGAAGATGACAGTCCAAGTGTTGGAAAAGTAAAAAATGTTTCTTATTATGTTGTAAAAGACACTGTATATTTATCTTGGGATAAGGTGCCTTATGCTGAAGGTTATGAAATTGAATTTACAGTTCCAGGTTTAGGTGGGGCAATAATAATAAAAACTCAAACCAATAGCAGAAAAATATCTGGATTAACTGAAAAAAATTATAAATATACAGCAAGAATAAGAGCATATAGAATTATAAATGGAACATATGAATATGGACAATATTCAGAAATTCAAAAATTCTCTGGAAAATAATCAAAAATACTTAGGTGTAATGCCTAAGTATTTTTTGGTAAAAGATGTTTTTTTACGACAATTATTGACAAAAGATATACTAAATATTACAATAAAAATAGGTGAAACATATGAAGAAACAAAAGGTTACAATCAGAACAAAAACAACAGCTATTGTTATATTAATTCTAATTATAACAGTAGCAATTTGTATTGCATATATAATTACAGCTAGAGAAAAAGTAACATATGCCTCAACATATAATGAAAATGAAAAAAGCTATAAAACAATAAATAAAAATGGAGTTGACTTACAAGAAATAATTTCAAAAAATACGACTAATGCAAAAAAAGAAGAGATAATAAAAAAAGAAATTGATTTAGAATATACTACAAAATATAATAATAATCCAAATCTACCAACTGGAATGATACAAGTAATACAAGAAGGAATTGATGGAAAACAAGAAGAAATAACTAAAAAAACATATACAGGAGAGCAATTAATAAAAGAAGAAGTAGTAGGAAATATTGTGACAAAATCTTCTGTTAATAAGATTGTAGAGATTGGAACAGGAGGGTATGTAAAACAATATAATGTAAAAGTTGGAGATGAGCTATATGTTACTACAAATTTTTTGGCTGTCAGAATTGAGCCAAAAGATGACAGTGAGAAATTGATAACATTAAAGAAAAATACCAAAATAAAAGTGTTAAAAATACAAGATGAATGGTATCAAATTAAATATGATACATATATAGGTTGGTCAAAAGGAGAATGTTTTACATATTTAAATCCAAATGAAAAAAGTGAAGAAACTACAGCAGGTAGTAAGTATTCAAAACAACAATTGCTAAATACATTGAGCTTTGACATGAAATTAAACAAACCAAGTGGACTATCATTAGAACAGTTTAAGAAAATATTTGAGAATGAAGAAAAAGATAAAAAGAATATATTTAAAAATAATGCACAATATTTTTATTATGCTGAAAAGCAATATAATGTAAATGGAGTTTTTATAGCTGCTGTAGCAATACATGAGAGTGGATGGGGCGGTTCAAGCATTGCTTCTAACAAAAATAATTTATTTGGGTATGGAGCATATGACAGAGATCCATATAATAGTGCTTATGAATTTTCAAATTACTCAGAAGGAATAGATTTACTAGCAAGGGTATTTGCAAAATATTATTTAAATCCTAAAGGAACGAAAATATATGATGGAAATTTAGCAGATGGTTCTTACTATAATGGAGAAACTCTTACAGGTGTTAATAAAAAGTATGCAACTGATAAAAAATGGGCAAATGGAGTATATTATTGGATGAAATATTTGTATAACAATTTGTAACATATGTAAACTAGATATTTTTGTAAAAATATCTAGTTTTTCCTTGCTATTTTCTGTACTTTATTGTATGATATAGTATATGAAAATGAAAAAATAAAAAGGAAAAGGGGCAGTATTTTATGAAAAAAATAATTGCAATATTATTTGTTTTATTATTTATATTTGGAACAGTTAATGTATATGCAACAAATGTACAATCCAACACAATAACTTCCGAAACAGCTACTACTAACTTAGTAGAAATAAAAGATAAGGCATTAAAAGCTCTTGAAGATTATCAAGCAGCTTATGGAGATAATACATACGGACTAGTGGCATATATTTTAAATATAGTTAGAATATACAGTATTCCATTTGGATTTGTAGGAATCGTTTTTGCAGCAATTTATCGTTATGTTATAGGTATTAGAAAACTAGATGTTCAAGATAAAGGATTTGGAGTTCTAGTTGGTATTATTACAGTAATGGTAATTTGCCAATTATTACCATTGATCTTTGCGATAGTTGTACGTGGTTGGAGGGGTTAAAGCTAATGAAGGTATTATTTGCAGTTAATAATGAAAACATTTCTGAGTCTATAACAAAAAAATATCAACAAGATTATAAAGAGATTATCTCTGTCAAAAATGTGTATTATTTTGATGCAATTATAAAAGAATTACAAAGAGATAAAACTTATGACCGAATTGTTGTAAGTGAAGACTTACAACCTTTTTCAAGTAATAATTATGATCAAATTGATAAATTTATATTTGAAAAAATGGACAATATTAGTGATGAAGCAACTAACCAAAATGGAAATGATATACCAATAATATTAATATGTGCGGATAGAAGGGAAAAATCAGAACCATTATTGGTTAAATTATTTGGAATAGGTGTATATAATGCTCTGCTTGGAAAAGATAGGAGCATTACTGCCGTGTGTCAATTATTAAATAGGCCACGTGGAAAAAAGGAAGCAAAAGTATATTATCACATTGACCCAGATGATGTAGACTACAAGGTTGAAAGTGAAGGGGATGTAAGTGAAGTTGAAATCCAAAATATTATAAATCATTATAAGAGATTGGGAAAAAACGAAGATCAATATGTAGAAAGCTTTGAGCATATTGCTAGTCAATATACTGATTCACAATTAAGACTAATTGCAAAATTTTTACCTTTAAACGTAAAGGCTGTTTTAGAGGCTAATAGCCCAAAATATCAAGAAGTAGTTGCTTTTGGAATGCCATCAAGACCAAAAGAAAACTATAACAATTATGGTGGCAAAAAGAATAATACAAAAAATGCTAAGCCAGAAATAACAAACAATACACAAGATTTAGAAATTATACAAAAAAATCTAAAAAATAATATAATAACAGAACCAGTTATTATACCATCAACTGGTGGTACTGTAAAAAAAGTACAAGGAATATCAAATCAAAAAAATTCAACAATTCCACAACAACAAGAAAAGAAAGAGCCAAGAGTTGTTCAAATTCAACAACCTACACCAATAATTAATGAGGCGCCTGAATTACCAGGAATAGCTGATTTTGATGAAGAAGAAACAAAAAATGTGGAAGTTGAGGCTGTACAACCAAAAAGAAGAGGCAGACCTAAAAAGGTGAAACTAGAAGATACAGCACAAGTTGATGTTCCAGTTGTAAAAAAAGGAAGAGGTAGACCTAGAAAACAAAGTGGAGAAACTGAAACACAAAGTACGCAAGAACCAGCAATATTACCAGGATTAGAAGATGAGACGGAATCTCCTGTAAACTTGTTTGACTTAGACAATGATGAAGCTATTGCTATGCAAAATCAAGAACAAGAAGATGACATGATACTACCTGGATTAGATAATGAATTTTTATTTGCTCAAGAAAGCGATTCATCTAATGATTTTAAACCAATGGCAAAAGTTACTGCCACAGAAAAAAAACAACCGGAAAGAACAACAAGTTCTTTATATAACAATGAATCAAACAATTTAGCCAATAATATACCAACTGTAACAAATAATACAAATAGTACAGGAATATCTAATGCAATAAGCAAAGATAAAAAAGTAGTTGCATTTATTGGAACATCAAAAAATGGAACATCTTTCTTGGTAAATAATACAGCAGAAGTATTATCACAGAATGGAATAAATACAGCTATTTTAGATTTAACTAAAAATAAAAACGCATACTATATATACACAGAAAATGATGAAAATCTTAGAAATATAGCATTTTCATGTATGGAAAATTTAAAAATTGGAAATGCAACAGGAATTCAAGTTCATAAAAATTTAACAGTGTATACAACAGTACCTGGAGATGAACATGTAGCAGATGATTATAACAATATATTAGAAACACTTGTAAAAAATTATTCATTAGTAATTTTAGATTGCGATTTTGATACAAACTATAATTATTTTGCAAAAGTACAGGAAATTTATTTAGTACAAAGCTTAGATATATTAACAATACAACCACTTACAGCATTTTTAAGAGATTTAAAGGCAAAAAATGTATTAGATCCAGAAAAAATCAGAGTAGTATTAAATAAAATGGTAAGCTTAAAAAGTGTAACAGAAAAAACGATTATTGGAGGTATAGCATATTACAATGATCCTGCAATGTCGTTTATGACAGAATTATTTAATAAAGATACTGTTAAATATTGTGTAATTCCATTTGAAGAGCAAACTTATGCTAAATATTTAGACGGAATTATAAATTGTAAAATTTCATTAAATGGGTACTCAAGAAATCTTATGACTGCACTTAATACATTAGCAGATATGGTTTACCCCTTAGTAGGAAATAATATGAGAGGTAATACATATAGTACAACATATAGTCCAGCTAGTAATTTTTCGGCAAGTATGAATAACACATTAAACAAAATGAGAAATAACTATTAAACATACAAAAAGAGGTGATTTTGTGATACTAATTGTAATAATAATATTAATAGCAATTATTGTAGGATTATTCATATATAATTTATCAATAAGTAAAAAAATAGAAAATTTTAATAATATAAATCAAAAAATAACTAACTTGAATATACTACAAGATTTTATGAATACAATAGGAGAAGTTACCTCAGTAAATGAAAAAATTGAAAAAATAAATAATATATTAATTGAAAGATATAATATTAAATACTCAACAATAGTTATATATGACGGTACAGAATATGTAATAAAGGCATCAAATGTTGACCAAAAACATTGGGATACACTAAGAAATCTTCAAAATGAAGAAATATTTAAGGACAGTATACAGTCAGCAATTCCAAAATATATTACGGTAGAAAAAGAAGGAGAAAGACTTCCATACCAAAAAATGGAGTTTGGCAGAGCAAAGTCAGCAGTTTTCTTCCCACTTTATATAGATAATGTATATATTGGATATTGGATAATAGAAGGAAGTAAACCACATGAATTTGATAATGTTGATACAACTGTTTTAGAAGTTATAAAAACTAATATTGTGTCAGTATTAAAAACAGTTCAAAATCAACAAATTATTGAAAATATAGTAAGAGATGACAAATTTACAAGTTTGAAATCTGCAGAGTATTTGTTTGGAGAAGGAAAGAAAATAATAGACAAATATACTACTTCAACTGTTTGTTTATTTAGAATAATAAACCTAGAAGAAATAAATGACACCATAGGCAGAAAAGTAGGGGATCAAATTGTTACAGAAGTTAGTAATGTAGTAAAACAAGACTTATCTGAAGAATATGTATTTGTAAGATATATGGGACCAAAATTTGCTATAGTATTTTCTGGAATTGAATTAGATGCAATAGTTACATTTATGACACAAGTAAAAGAAAATGTTGAAAATATAAAAATACAGGTTGATAAAAAAACAGAGGCAATGCCTAAAATAAATGTAGTATTATCTACATACTATAAGGGTACAGCTTTAGAAGGACTTACAAAAAAATTAGAGCAGTATTTAGACACAGCTTCAAAAGATGAAAATACAATTAATTATTTATAAGGAGGTAAGTAAAGTATGATATCTGATGAAACAGTTAGCTTTAAAGTAGAAAAGGATAAAAGCGTAAAAGCAAGAGAAATTTTAAAAGAGGTATATCATGCACTAGAAGAAAAAGGTTATAACCCAATAAATCAAATTGTAGGATATATTTTGTCAGGAGACCCAACTTACATTACTAGCCATAATGATGCAAGAAACTTAATTAGACAAATTGAAAGAGATGAACTTCTTGAAAAAATGGTAAAAAACTATATAGGATTGGATGAATAATAAAATGCGTAAATTAGGAATTGATTATGGAGATAGTAGAGTTGGACTAGCTATAACTGATGAGCTTGAAATTACAGCACAAGGGCTAGAAACAATACACCATAATGGCAATGATAAGTTAGTTTTAAAAAGACTAGATGAAATTTTAGCTCAATACTCAATTGATACATTTGTTATTGGAATGCCAATAAATATGGATGGAACTAAAACAGAAAGAGTACAAGTAACTGAAAAATTTATACATAAACTTAAATGTAAATTTCCAAAAATTTCAATAGCGACAATTGATGAAAGACTAACTACTGTTGCAGCACATAAAACAATGAATTATCTTAATATAGACAAAAATAAAAAAAAGCAAATAGTAGATACAATATCTGCAGTATATATTTTAGAAACATATATGAACAAACAAAAAAACAATGTATAAATATATGTAAAATACAAATAATAAAACTAGATATTAACATTGTAGAAATACAATTATTATAATAAAAATTGAGAGGAGAATAATAAAATGAGTAAAGATTTAAACAAAGATGTACAAAATGAAGGAGAGGAATTAGATAACATTATAACATTAAATGATGAAGATGGTAATGAAGTAGAATTTGAATTTCTTGACTTGATTGAATATGAAGGAGAAGAATATGTTGTTCTTTTACCAGTAGAAGAGGAAGAGACAGAAGAACCAGGAGAAGTAGTAATTCTTAAATTAGAAGATACTGAATCAGAAGAAGAGGAATCTTATGTAAGTGTAGATGATGAGGAGATACTTAATAAAGTATTTGAAAAATTCAAAGAAAAATTTGAAGATGAATTTAATTTTGTAGATTAATATATAAAAATTAGGGATATTTAAAAATGTCCCTAAAAATTTTGTAATAAAGGGATGAAAACATATGAAAAACTTATCTAGCTGGCTAATAGCCATATTTGCGTTTATGTTTTGGGCATTTAGAGTAATAATAACAGCATTATATGCAATGGGAACAGAAATAATATTACCACCAATGGACATGACAATGGAAATTGTATTATTATTTTTAACATTTGTATGTATTTGTTTTATTACTAGAAGAAAATTGTTGCCATCATTAATATATTTAATAGCACATGTGCTATACTATGGAGTATACATATATCAAAATATTGAAGCAATAATAAATCAATCAGGATCTTTAGATCTATATATGGGATTGTTTGTATGTTTAATAGCGGTGATTATACCATTAGTAGCATTTTTTGATGTTCTATTAGACAAAAATAGAAAAGCAAATCCAGTGGATAAACAAACAGATTGGTTTTATAAAAACAAAGAATTTGATAGAAAAATGGATGATAGAGCAGACAAAAATCAATACAGAACTTTATAATTAGTATCAATAATGCTACTGACGAAATTGCTACTGTCAGTAGTATTTATATAATATAAGGAGTTAAAATGAACAAAGGTGAACTAGAATTAATTGATTATGCTATATATTTTGCAACAAAAGCACATAATGGACAAAAAAGAAAAACTGAGCAAGATGTAGATATGATATTTCATCCATTTACAGTTGGTATGATCCTACAAAGAGCAGGAGCAAATACCAATTGTGTAATAGCTGGAATATTACATGATGTTGTAGAAGATACAAAATATACATTAGAAGATATAAAAGAACAATTTGGAATACAAATTGCTAATATAGTAGATGAGGTTTCAGAAAATAAAAGCCTACCATGGAAAGAAAGAAAAATAGAAGCAATTAATAAAATAAAAACAGCAAGTATAGAAGGAAAACTTGTTGAATGTGCAGATAAAATTAGTAATTTAGAAACTTTATATAATTTGTATCAAGAAGAAGGAGAAGAAGTTTGGAAAAACTTCAATAAACCAAAAGAAGAACAAAAATGGTATTATACAAATATGTATGAAGCTGTTTTGATGAACACTACAGAAAAAAATATATTATTTGATAGATATAAAAAGGTATTAGATAAAATTTTTTAAAGGAGCATTTTTATGGAACATTCATCTGACAGAGCAAATGAACAAAAAGAAAGAATAGAAGAAAACTTAAAATATATAAAAACAAATATATCAAAAATGGATAAACCAATTTTTATAGAATTACTTGGTACAGCTAAAAGCGGAAAAACTACATTGTTAAATAATATAACTGGAATATTTGAATCATATGGTATACCAGTACAAAAAAGAGCAGAAACAGCGGAATATAACCCAATACAAAATAAAGATATAGAAGAATATAATATATGGATGTATAGTGAGCTTATGAAAAATCTTAGTGAAGACATGAGCAATAAAACACCAAGAGTTGTAATTTATGATAGAGGGCTATTAGACAGAATTCCATGGATTGATTTTTCAGTACATGAAGGTTCGATACCTCAAAAGGATGGAGAATTACTAAAACAATTATTAAAAAGTGAATTTATGAAAAAATACAGTCCTATATGCTATGGATTCGTTACATCGCCAGAATTAAGCGTATATAGAAAAGGAAAAGAAGGAAGACTTGTAAATAAAAAAAGTGTAAAGTTATTTAATGACTGTATGAGTAAGGAAAGAGAGTCAATACAACAAGGATCTAAGAAATATACTGAAATAGAAACAGATCCATACCAAGGATTTTTAAAAAGTTTTATTAGAGACGTTGCTGAAGGAATAACTTTTGATGTAAGAGAGCAAATACAAGAAAGAGAAAAAGAACAGCAAGAAGAACAATTATAAAATACATAAATAAAATGCTTTAGATTAGTCTGAGGCATTTTTTAGTATATTGAAAATTGTTTATTGTTATGCTAGAATATGAATATATTACAAGAGAAAAACAACAATATATCAATCATTATAATAGGAATAGAAGGATGGAAGATAGTATGAAAAACGAGTTGAATTTAAAATATACATATAAACATCGAAAAGTAGTTATGTACTTAGCTAATAAGTATATAAAAGAAAATAAAGACGTAATCTTAGGTAGAATAAAAAATCATGATTTAGATAAAATGTTTATGTATTTATTTTATGATAAAAAGGATGTGTCTCAAATACATAGAAAACTATCATCACATCATGAAAATGAATTAGAAAAAGATTATATAGATTATATTGAAATGGTATTAGATTGGGAAAGTGCTAGATATACAAAGCCAGACAAACCACTAAATGCTTATGACACATTATACAAATATTATCCTACAATGGAAGAAAAAATAATGCCAATATTAGAAGAGTTTGAAATTAATAAATCAAATTTACCAATGGAAGAGGACGTACTTGAATATGTTAATAGTATAGGCGAAGTATCAATTGAAGAAATAAAAAATGAATTAGTAAGTTATATAAACAGTGCGTGTATTTAATTGATATAGTAAAATGGTTGAAATAGAAAGTATATAAAAGTTATAAAGCAAGTGGTTAGTTGAAAATCACTTGCTTTTATGGTAAAATATAGAATGTATTAAAATAAAAAAATAGGTGAATAAAATGAGTAATGAAAATAAGATGAATATTAATTGGTAAAGAACGACTTATATAAACTTTCTCTTAAGCCCTTATTTTATAAGACTTTTAATTAAATTTCTTTTTACAATTTTTAATAAAAAATTAACAAAAATTATAAGAAAAATTGGGTAAGAACTACT
>CAKPKQ010000025.1 GCA_934167305.1 uncultured Clostridia bacterium
GGATTTGAAGTTTTAAAAGAGGCAATAGAAAACATTTTTAAAGGAGAAGTATTTGATGAAAACTTTTTAATGGCAATAGCTACAATAGGTGCTTTTGCTATTGGAGAATATCCAGAGGCTGTTACTGTAATGTTACTTTATCAAGTCGGAGAAACATTTCAAGATTATGCGGTTGATAACTCTAAAAAATCAATAGAAAATTTGATGAATATTAGACCAGATTTTGCAAATGTTTTAAGAGAAAATGCTGAGATAAAAGTTAACCCTGAAGAAGTAAAAGTTGGAGAAATAATTATTGTAAAACCTGGTGAGAAAATACCTCTTGATGGAAAGATTATAGAAGGGGAGTCAATGCTAGATACAACAGCATTAACAGGAGAATCAGTCCCTAGAAAAGCAAACACAGGGGATAATGTTTTTAGTGGATGTATAAACCAAACTGGGCTATTAAAAATTCAAGTAACTAAAGAATTTGGTGAATCAACTGTTAGTAAAATATTAAACCTAGTTGAAAATGCAGAAGACAAAAAATCTAAATCTGAAAACTTTATTACTAAATTTGCAAAATATTATACTCCAGTAGTTGTAATATTAGCAGTAATTATAGCTATTGTACCACCAATTATTATAAAAGACGCAAATTTCACAGAATGGCTATATAGAGCATTATCATTTTTAGTTGTATCATGCCCATGTGCATTAGTTATATCAATACCTTTAAGCTTTTTTGCTGGAATTGGAAGAGCATCTAAAATAGGGGTTCTAATCAAAGGCGGAAACTATTTAGAAGCTTTAGCAAATGTTAATACAGTGGTTTTTGATAAAACAGGAACACTTACAAAAGGTGTATTTGAAGTTCAAAAAGTAGAAGAAGTAGGAGCATCTAAACAAGACATTATAAAATATTCTGCTTATGCAGAAAACTATTCAAATCATCCAATTGCAGTATCAATAAAAAAAGCATATAATGAAAAAATAGATGAAAAATTGATTTCAGATATAAACGAAATATCTGGAAAAGGAATAAGTGTAAAGGTTGAAAGTAAACAGGTATTAGTTGGAAATGAAAAACTAATGCAAGAAAATAATATTGAATACACAAAATGTAGTGAAATAGGTACAGTAGTATATGTGGCAATTGAAAACAAGTATGCTGGTTATATACTTATATCAGACGAAATAAAAGAAGATTCATTTAAAGCAATAAAAGAACTAAAAGATAACAAAAAACAGACAATAATGCTTACAGGTGACAAAAAAGAAGTAGGAGAAGATGTTGCTAAAAAATTAGGAATGGATAAAGTATATACTGAATTATTACCAGATGGAAAAGTAAAAAAAGTAGAAGAGCTTATCAAGCAAAAGAGTGGAACATTTGCATTTGTTGGAGATGGAATAAATGACGCACCAGTACTTGCATTATCAGATATAGGAATTGCAATGGGAGGTCTTGGAAGTGATGCAGCTATAGAAGCTGCAGATATAGTAATAATGACAGATGAACCATCTAAAATAAATAAGGCTATTAAGATTTCTAAAAAAGCAATGAGAATTGTTAAACAAAATATTGTATTTGCAATTTCAATTAAAGCATTAGTATTAGTCTTAAGTGCAGTAGGAATTGCTACAATGTGGGAGGCAGTTTTTGCAGATGTTGGTGTTTCAGTAATTGCGGTATTAAATGCTATTAGAATATTAAAGAAATAATTGAAAGTTATGTAAATCTAGTATATAATATGTATGTATTTCAAATTGAAATAATATGAAAGGTAAGGAAATAACTATGAACAACAAGATAACTCGGTACATTCAAATCCTCGCCGCAACTGCAACGATAATCGGAGCAATAGCAACTATTCTCACATCCATTCAGGGGATCATTTGCAAACCTGAAGAGAATAATATGGGATGGGGAGAATAACAATAAAAACTGGGAAGAATTTACTCTTCCCAGTTTTTATATTATATTACATAAAAGAATATGCAGAAAAATTGTAATGCACTTCCAATTATACAAGCAATGTGAAATACAGAGTGCATCCATTTATGTTTTTTACCAAGTCCGTAAAATATAGCACCTATAGTATATACAAGCCCACCAGCTATCAATAAAGCAAATCCTTTTATAGTCAGTAATTCTATAATTACATTTATTTTAAATATAATACACCAACCAAGTAATATATAGCATATCATAGAAAAAACCTTATATCTTTTTAAATCTATTGAATTAAGTACTATTCCTAATATTGATAAGCCCCAAACAATTCCAAATAATGTCCAACCAGTGGCTGTATCATACTCTCTTAATGTACATAAAGCAAATGGAGTATAAGAGCCAGCTATAAGAATAAATATAGAGCAATGGTCAATTATTTGAAATACTTTTTTAGCTGTACAATTTGGGCTTAAGCCATGATATATACTTGACATAGTGTATAGTAAAATTAAAGATACACCATAAATTGAGGTGGAAACTACACCATAAACGTTGTGATGTAATGCTGAAAATATGACACATAGAGCAAGAGCAGCAATACCAAGCGCACCACCTACAATATGTGACACCATATTAAAAATTTCTTCACCTTTTGTATATGTTGGTAATAATCTATCAGCTAATTTCACTCTATGCATACTATCACTCCAATTCAATAACTTTTTTTAACTCTTCATTTCTTTTTATTTTATTTGTAGTAGTTTTTATTAAAGGCTCTTTAGTTAAAACAAGGTGCTTTATATATTTGTACATAGGAAGAGTCTTATTTATTTCCTTAATTTCATTCCAGATAATATCTTTTAGCTCTTGTTCAGTTGCATTAGGGTATTTAGTTTTAGTAACAGTTTCGTTATAAACTACTTCAACAGAAACTTTAACATCATTACTATCTTGAGCATCTGGAAGACCATAAACGAAACATTCCTCAACTTCATCTAATCTATTTATTAAAATTTCTAATTCCTCAGGGAATACTTTTTTACCATTTTTTAAAACAATTAAATCTTTTTGTCTACCAGTAATAAATAAATAGCCGTCATCATCTATATATCCTAAATCTCCTGTATGGAACCAACCATCTTTTAATACTTCATTTGTTTGCTCTTCATTTTTGTAATATCCAAGCATAACATTTGGACCTTTAACAGTTATTTCACCAATACCATTTGCATCTTTATTATCAATTTTTACGTCAAGACTGCCCATAGGCATTCCAACAGAACCTTCTCTTATACATGTATCATTTTCAGCAGATATAACAGGAGAAGTTTCAGTTAATCCATAACCTTGAACTAAATGAATACCAATTGAGTTAAACCATTTACCAACTCTTTTATCAAGAGGAGCACCACCTGAAATAATAAATCTCATATTTCCGCCAAGTGCATCAATAAGTTGTTTAAAAACTTTTCCTCTAATATCGATATGAAGTTTTAGTAAAAAATTACTCAATTTAATCATAAAGTTTATAAGCCCAGTTTTACCTTGCTTTTCAACTTCTTTCATAATAGTAGAATACATTTTATCAATTAAAACAGGTACTCCAACAAAAACAGACACTTTATATTCTTTTAGGTTTTGTTGAATATATCTTAAGCCATCAGGAAATACAGTTTTCATACCAGAAGCTAACATTACAAGCATACCAGTTGAGCCGAAAATATGATGATATGGTAAAAATGCAATATTTACATCAGTGCTGTAAAAGCTTTCAACTAATTGCATATCATATATATTTGTTGCAATTCCATTCTGATTAAGCATAACAGCTTTAGACTTAGAAGTAGTACCAGATGTAAAAAGCAAAATGCTCATAGCAGAAGAATCAACTTTGCAATTTATATATTCTGAATAACCAGATTCAATAGCTTTTTTTCCATCATCAATTAAGTCATAGAAATATAAAAAGCCAGGTACTTTAGAAAAACAAATAAAATGTTTAATATTTGTCTTTCCTGAATTTTTAATTTCTTCTATAATATCTTTTAGTTTTTCATCAAAAACTATTGATTCGACTTCACTTCTAATCAAAGAATCTTCAAGTTCTCCAATTTGTAATCCTTTGTCTAAAGGAATAGAAACAATTCCTCCAAGCAGATTACTTAAATGTGCAACAGCCCATTCATAACAATTATGACCTACAACTGCAGAACGTTTACCTTGTAAGCCTAATTTATATAAAGAAGTACCAAAACAATTGATATCTTCCAATAAATTAGTATAAGTGTGGTTTATATATTCAACTTCTTTGCCATTTTTTATCTTTGTTGTGAATGCTATATTATCAGAATAAGTATTTACTGAATGATATAACAAATCCTTAATATTATCAAATTTTATAATAGTTTGTTCTTTTTTCATTTGTCCTCCAATAAATAATTTATTAAACTATACTATGTAGTTTCGAAAACTATTATACCTTAAAGATAAAAATAGGTCAATACTATTTTAGTTTTTCTAAAATTATAAAATTTTAATTTAAGTATTGATTTAAAATTATCATTATAATATAATAATAACAACCGAAGCACAAATGAAAAAGGGGGATATATTTTTTATGGAAAAGAAAAAAATGAAATTATGGAAGAAAATAGCTTTTACAGTTTTAGCAGCAGTTATAATAATACCAACAGTTGGAGTTATAGTAAATGCTAGTATTATTAACGACATTATTGTTAGTCAAAGGAAAACCATAAATGAACAAAATTTTTCATATACAGTTCAAGCAAATTCTGCAGAAAATATAACAACTAAAATCTATTATAAAGATGGAACTAAAATGTATGTAATTCAAAATAATGATAGAAATATGATTATGTGGAAAAGCCAAAGCACAGATGAAATGATAAATGTGATTCCAACTGCATTAAAAGCAACAATTTCAAAATGTGACGAAGATGAAACAGCTAATATTCCATATTTAATTGATGAACAAACAAGTAAAACTATGAAATTATCTTCAATTATAACTTCAGAGAAAGTTAATGGAGAAGATTGTTATAAAGTAAATAACTTAGGACTAATCCTTTGGTATAGCAAATCAACAGGTATGATTGTAAAAGCTATGAATGGAACAATGGTTACAGATGGAAAAGAAACAGCTTGTGTAACTGAATTTAAAGATTGGAAATTTAATGAGTTAACAGATTCGGATATGACAAGGCCAAATTTAACAGGATATAAAGTTACTAATAATGCATAAGAAAGAAGCAAATAACTAGAAAACTGGTTATTTGCTTTTTGTCACATTATGTAATAAAAAACATATTATGTAATGTGAGGTGAATAAATTGGATTGGTTTGAAACATTAAACCCAGTAATTCAAGCATTACTTGCTACAATATTTACTTGGGGTGTAACAGCCATAGGAGCACTGGTGGTTTGCTTTTTTAAAGAAGTAAACGGTAAAATTTTAAATACAATTTTAGGATTTAGTGCAGGTGTAATGATTGCTGCAGCTTTTTGGTCTTTGCTAGAGCCATCAATTGATTTATCACAAGAACTTGGGTACATAGCATGGATTTTACCTGCTATTGGATTTATAACAGGAAGCATGTTTGTGCTATTATCAGATAAGTTCTTAGATAAAATGTTAAAAAACAAAAGAAATATTGATAACAAAGACTCTTTAAAAAGAAGTATATTATTAATTGCAGCGATTACAATTCATAATATTCCAGAAGGAATGGCTGTAGGTGTTGCTTTTGGAGGTATAGCAACTGGAGTACCTGGTATGACATTAATAGGAGCAACAATGTTAGCACTTGGAATAGGAATACAAAATTTCCCAGAGGGAGCAGCTGTATCATTGCCACTTAGAACTGAAGGATATTCAAGATTTAAGAGTTTTATGATAGGCCAGGCATCAGCTTTAGTTGAGCCAATATCTGCTGTAATAGGTGCAATACTTGTAATATATATAAGAAGTATGTTACCATTTTTATTAGCATTTGCAGCAGGTGCAATGATTACTGTGGTTGCAAGAGAGCTTTTACCAGAATCAATAAATGGTAATAAAAACTTATCGACACTTGGAATGAGTTTTGGATTTGTTTTAATGATGATACTAGATGTTGCATTAGGTTAAAAAACATAGAAACAAAAATAGATAATTAGAGATTGCTAATTATCTATTTTTATGATAATATTTTACAAGAAAATAAAAAGAGGTAAAAAATGAAGAAGATTATATATTTTTTTGGAGTAATATTTTTATCAATTATTATTTTGTTAAATATAATATACACAGCTACATTAGATAGCTCAGAGCATATTACAATAACATTCAATAGTTTAATATATATTGCAGGGCTTATAATTGTAGGCACATTATTATATTTTGGCAGTAAATTATTGGACAAGTATTTATATAATAATGAAGCAAGAACAAAAATAAGAAAATGGACATTTGGAATAGTTTTAATTATATACATAATTTTTAATGTAATATGGCTAATAAAGGTAAATCCGCCAGTAGTTGGTGACCAAGTACATGCTGTTAATTTAGCACAAACATTTTACAGAGATAATCCAGAAGAATTTTTGCCAAATCTTACTTATGCTGGAATTCCACTAAGCCAATATATGCAAACATATCATCAACAAATAACTTTGGCATTTGTGTTTAATGTTTTCTTTAGAATAGTACACTTTGATGCAATGGAAATATTAAGAGTGGTAAATCTTATTAGTAATGTATTAATTATTATTGCATTATATAAAATATGTAATCAGTTGTCTAAAGAATATAAAACAAACAAAGTATTGTTAATGCTTTTAATATTAACATTTTTTACATTACCCATAATTTCGAATTTTATATATGGAGATGTTCCAAGCTTAGCACTATGTCTGTTCGCAGTATATTTTACAATGAAATATACAAAAACTGAAAAAATAAGGTATATTGTATTTACTACTATTTTAACAATGATTGCATATATGATGAGAATGAATAGTTTAATATTTATAATAGCAACAGTAATATACTTAATATTAAATATATTTAAAAATATTAAGGAGAAAAGTTGGAAGAAAAATTTACTAAGTGTTGCAATTATAATAATGTATGTGATAATATCGATATTCCCGTCATCTATAGTAACTAATTATTACTTAGATAAATATAACTTAGAAAGAAATAAGCCATACCCTAATATAGGATATGTACTTATGGCTATGCAAGAAGGACCAAGAGCAAATGGATGGTATAATGAATCTACAAGAGAGAAAGCATTTGATAAATTAGACAATATATCAGAAGAGTATAAACAAGAAATAAAAGAGAGAATAGAGTATTTTTTACAAAACCCTGGTTATACAATTAAATTCTATACAGATAAAATAACTTCCATGTGGGCAGAAAATACATATTCAGCAATAAGAAATAGTGAAGTAAATGGAAACTTAGATAATCTGGTTAAGCCATTGGAATTTTATCAAAAAGTATTGTTGATTTTAACTTGTGTATGTAGTTTAATAGTATTGATACAAAATAGAAAGAAATTATCACTTGACTTGATATTCTTAATAACAATATTTATAGGTGGATTTGCTTTTCATATATTGTGGGAGGCAAAATCAAGGTATATAATACCATATATTTTAGTGTTAATACCTGTATCTGCTATAGTTATAAATAAAAAATTAAAAAATAAGGAGGAAAATTAAAATGGAACTAAAAGGATCAAAAACAGAGAAAAATTTAATGGAGGCTTTTGCAGGAGAGTCACAAGCAAGAAACAAATATACATATTTTGCAAGTAAAGCAAAAAAAGAAGGATATGAGCAAATAGCAGCAATATTCCAAGAAACAGCTGATAACGAAAAAGAACATGCAAAATTATGGTTTAAATTATTAAATGGCGGAGAAATTGGTACAACAGCAGAAAACTTGAAAGCTGCAGCAGAAGGTGAAAATTTTGAATGGACAGACATGTATGAAAAAATGGCAAAAGAAGCAAAAGAAGAAGGATTTGATCATATTGCATTCTTATTTACTGAAGTAGGAAAAATTGAAAAAGAGCATGAAGCAAGATATAAAAAACTTTTAGAAAAAGTTGAAGAAGGAAAAGTATTCGAGGCAGGAGAAATAAAAATATGGAAATGCAGAAATTGTGGACATATAGTAGTTGGAACAAAAGCACCAGAAGTATGCCCAGTATGTGCACACCCAAAAGCATATTTTGAAATAAAAGCAGAAAACTATTAAAAAATTTAAGAGCAAGTAAATATAAATTACTTGCTCTTTTTATGACCTTATGATATATATAATGTATATAAAAAAAGGGGGAAAATTGTAATGGAGGAACAAAAGAATAGCCAAACAGCAGTGGAAGTAAAAACAGAAAATGAAGCACAATATGATGAAGTTCAAAAAGCAGAAAAAGTTGAAAGAACAGATTCATACTTTGATGGAAAAGTATTGGAATGGCTAGGCTACAGAATTCTAGCTTTTATAATAACTGCTGTGACATTTGGAATTGCCAATGCATGGGCAGAAAAATTACTTATTGCGTATACTATAGATCATACAGTATACAATGGAAAAAGACTTAAATTTGAAGGTACAGGAGCATCTTTGTTTGTACAAAAATTTAAATGGATTTTTCTTACAATCATCACTTTAGGAATTTATGGATTTTGGGTTCCAATAAAAAAAGAGCAATGGATAGTTTCAAATATTCATTTTGAAAAAGAAGAATTTGTCAAAGGAGATAGTTACTTTGATGGAGGAGTATTAGGTATAATTGGAGTAAACTTATTTAGTAATATACTAACATTTATTTCATTTGGTCTATTATTCCCATTTGTAGTATGTTATAGACAAAAATGGTTTGCAAAACATACAATTATAAATCGTAAGAAAATAGTATTTACAGGAAAGTCATTAAATTTAATAGGAAACTATTTATTATGGTGGTTTTTATGTATTATCACATTTGGAATTTTTGGATTATGGCTACCAATAAAAATCGAAAATTGGAAAGCTAAAAATACACATATAAAATTAAAAGATGAGGCTGAACCAAAAACATCAATGGCTCCAGCTATACTAGGAATAATATTAGCAATTATGCTAATTGTAGGAGTTGTGTCTTTTACATACAAAAATGTAGATTTTGATAAAATTATGGATGATGGTATTGATATTGAAGAGATATTTAATAAAGATGAAAAAACACCATCAAAAGGAAATGGACAAGTTGCAACAATAAGTACACCAAGCAAAAACAATAATACTAATTCAAATACTAACAATGATTCAAATTCAAATAAAAATAATACAAGCTCAAATGGAAATAGTAGTACAAGTTCAAACAATAACACTGTAACATATAGTACAAAAGACTTTAAAAGATATACAACAGTAACATTAATTGATTATGTTGCAACAGAAGGAGCACCAGATCATACAAGTGATTTAGTTGCAAGTATTGAAGGTAATGGAATTGCAATAAGTGAAAGTACAGGTGCAATATTAATTGAAGGAACTAATGCAAAATATTTATATAAAGTTTCTAGTGGTAACAAAATCGACTTATATTATATAACAAAAAACAATGAGCTATATGTAATACATAATCCAAGTTCTGGTAATCAAAATCAAACTAAAACTAAAGTTGCAAGTTCAGTTGCAGAGTTTTTAGGAACAGAAAATGGAAAAAGATATTTAAAAGTACTATTAAAAGATGGAAGTACAAAAAATATTTCATATTAAACTATAACAAGTGGAGGATATTATGGAAAAATGGTTAAAGTGGGCTATTGAAATTCAAAGTTTAGCACAATCTGGACTAGCTTATACAAATAATGTATATGATATAGAAAGATATGAAAAACTAAGAGAAATATCAGCAGAAATGATTGCAGAAAAAAGTAACTTAAATCTTGAAAAAGTAAAAGATTTGTTTTGCAACGAAACAGGATATCAAACCCCTAAAATTGATACAAGAGCTGTAATATTTAAAGATAATAAAATATTACTGACTCATGAAAACAATGGAACATGGGCACTACCAGGCGGATGGTGTGATGTTTTAGAATCTGTAGAATCAAATACAATAAAAGAAGCAAAAGAAGAAACCGGCTTAGACGTAAAGGCAATAAAAGTAATCGCAATACAAGATAGAAACAAACATAATACTCCAGTATATGCTTATGGAGTATGTAAAGTGTTTATTCTATGTGAAGTTATTGGAGGAAAATTCGAAGAGAATATAGAAACAACAGAAATTAAATATTTTTCACTTGAAGACTTACCACAAAACTTAGCAGAAGAAAAAACAAATAAAGAACAAATTGAAATGTGTTTCAAAGCGCACAATAACAATGATTGGCAAACACAGTTTGATTAGTAATTGAGCAACATTTTAAAAAGATGTTGCTTTTTTTATATTGGTAAAGTATAAATGAAACAAAGATAAATAAGATAGTGGACTTATTGTTACTAGATAATGGTTTTTAATAGAAAAATCGTTCATTTTTGCTAATCTGTAATGTTAATATAACATAAAAAACAACTGAATTTTTAAGTTTGGTAAGTGGTAATAAATTATAAGAGTAAATATATAAGCACTGGTGAAAATATCAAAGAAAGAAACAAATGTCGAAATCTGTCGATAGAAATTAAAGAAAAGTATTGAAAATAAAAAAATGTTATGATATCTTAAATAAGGAGAAAATATGTACAAAATTTTTTATGGAACATTGAAAATTAAATATAGAGTAAAACTGTAGGATATATAATTTATAACTATAAAATGAGTAAATGTGCATAAGAAAAAATGTACATATTAAATTACAAAATGAAAAAAAGTGAAAATACAGAAGAAAGAGGAGGGAGATAACTTTGAATAGAAAAGAGATAAAAATAAGTAAAGAGACAAATCAAGCAGGTATTACTCTAATAGCGTTAGTAGTAACTATTGTGGTATTGCTAATTTTAGCAGGAGTAAGTTTAAATGCAATATTTAGTGAAAACGGAATAATAAAAAGGGCACAAGATACCCAAAACAAAATGGACCAAGCAACAAAAAATGACTTAGACTCAATAAATGAGCTAAATAATTGGATGGACGGAAAAATAAATGGAACCACAGGTGGAGGCACAACGGGAGGAGATGCCAATCCATCAACAACACCTAAAATCTCAACATTAGTAGGAACAGTAGTAGATAAAAATACAAAAGCAGAAGACGCATATGGAAATAAAATAACAATACCAAAAGGATTTAAAGTAGTAGCACATGGAACGGTAGCAGGCTCAGCAACATATACATATAGTGGAGATAATATACCAGCAGTACAAGATGGAATAGTAATAGAAAATGGAACAGATGGAAATCAATTTGTATGGGTACCAGTAGGAACAATAAATAATAAATCAGGAGATTCTAGAGGAGCAACAAGTACAATAACACTTGGAAGATATAGTGACTTTACTGCAACAAATGGTGAATATACGCCTGCACAAGTAGCTTCAGTAGAAAATTATAAACAAGAAGTAGCAATAGATACCTATTATCAAGAATTAAGTACATTTAGAGAAGGAAATTCAGTAAAAGATTCAACAGCTCAAAATGCTACAGCAAGAAACTTAGAAGAATTTATATCAACATCATTATCAAATGGAGGATATTACATAGCACGATTTGAAGCAAGTGGAACAACAGCAAAAATAGAATCAAAATATAATCAAACTGTATTAGGAAATATAACACAACCAAATGCAGCAAAATTAGCAAGAGAAATGTATGGAGAAGTAAAAGAAAATAATGAATTAGTATATGCCAGTGATTTAGTAAATAGTTATGCATGGGATACAGCGATAATATTTATACAAACATATTCAACAGGAGAGGACGCAAGTAGCTATGCAAGTAAAAATAAAAGTACATCATTTGCAAAAACAGGTATAAATACCGATAAATACTGTAATATATGGGACATGTCAGGAAATGCATTTGAATGGACAACAGAATACTCTACCTACCCCTACCCGGGCACTAGCGACTTCTGCCCTTGTGTTTATCGTGGTGGGTATTACGTCGCAGATGATGGCTTTGCCGTCAATTACACGTCTTCCCACGACTGCACTATCACGACTAAAAGTCGCAGCGTTTATGGTCTGCGTCCCCTACTTTATGTAAAGTAGCACTGACCACTGGTTCAATGAACCAGAAAAAAATGAATAAATACGATGTTAGCGCATCTCAAATGCTAAAAAAATATTTAAGCAACATTTTAAAAAGATGTTGCTTTTTTTATATTGGTAAAGTATAAATGAAACAAAGATAAATAAGATAGTGGAC
>CAKPKQ010000026.1 GCA_934167305.1 uncultured Clostridia bacterium
AACACTGCATTTAGTGTAACCCCTGCTAAAATTAATAGTATTACAATAGTTACTATCAGTGCTATTAGAGTAATACCTGTTTGATTCGAGTAATTTTTTCTTGCTGATTTTTTATTTATTTTTATCTCTTTACTTATTTTATTCTCTTTTTTATTCAAGGTTATCGTCCTCCTCTTTCTTCTGTATTTTCAGTTTTTTACTTTTTCTTTTTAGTAATTAAAAATATTACTACACCTGTTGTAACTATTAATGTTATTACCATTGGAGCATATTGCTTGATTTTTGCTTCATAAGTATTTCCATCTCCAAATGGAGGAATAATACTAACTTCTGGTGATTCAACAACTCTACTATATCCTGTTGCAACTGATTCTCCAAGTCCTACACTTTTTATACCACATATTGCCTTATTTTTGTATGTATATCTAAAATCTTCTGCAGATATTACTGTTGATAAAACAATTTTTACTTTTTCTGTAGTTCCTCCTCTTCCTGTTTTAACCAATTTTCCATTTACATATTTCCAACCAACTTGCCCATTTGTTTTATTTTCCGTTAACAAATTATTATCTGCTCTAAATTTCAAATTAGAATTTGTTAAGTTTTCTTCAATTGTATAATTCTCAAGCCCATTTAATGCTGATACAGTTATTACATATTCAATTTGTAGTGTTGCTCCATGAGCAATTTCAGGATCTAAAAATAAAAATATTTTATCACTTACTAAAATGTTGTCAGCTTTTGCATCTAAAATTATATCATTACTTTGTACTAAATTGTCTACTATTTGATTATAGAAAGATCCTTGATTCATTACTTCATATATTAAATCTTTAAACTCCCTCTCTCTTGTAAAAGTCTCAAGTCCTGATAATGCTGTTTCAAACCCGCTTCTAGTTGTTATTAATGCATACACCAAGGTCATTTTTTGCTCCATCATATTTTTTAACTTAGAACGTGTGTTAAAGCAAATGGTCTCTGCTTTTTGGGTAGGAACAATATTCGTATTGTCATTTGTTGCTATTCCATCTGATATTATAAAAACAACTTGTTGTTTTGGAGCGGTTGGTCCGCAAAGATTGAAGTTTAGTGTCAGCTAATTCTGCCGCTTGTAATATATTCATATTTTTATTGTTATCTAAATTGTTTAACTCATTAATTATTTCACTTTCTTTTGATGCTATGTTTCTTATGTTCAGCGTTTGGCTTGAAAATTCGGAACTTGACATTGAATTATTATTAAAACCAATTATTCCAACACTTAATTTTGATAATCCATTATCTGAATAAAGATTTTTAAAACTATCTATTGCTGTTTTTACAATATTTTTTTCAGCATTTAAGTCACTAGAATCTGTGTCTATTAGAAAAATCAAGTCTAAACTTCTTGTATTTTGTAATTGAGCTGGGTTAAGTACCCCTGATGATATTCCACTTTGTTTTACTTCAAAATCATATAAAGTTTGTCCATTACTTAAAGTAAGATTAATTGCAGAAATTTCTTTTTTTGCTCTTATTGTATTACATATTGCATAACACTTTTGGTTAGCAAACACTAAACAAATCAATATAATAATAATTATTATTGTTGTTACTTTTTTTAACATATTTATCCCTTTCTTTATATATTTATTAGTACTGTTCTGAAACCATGATCTAAGCTTAAATGCCCACTATGAATTTCATAGCAAAATATACCTGCAAATTCTCCTTCTCCATAGCATCCCCCTCTTAAAAAGAATGCAGAGTTTGAAGTTATATAAAATGATGGCTCACCATTCCAGCTAGTATAATTTTCTCCTTGTTTAGATATTTCTATTGTTGCATCTCCATATACTTTACTATTTGCAACATAATTATCTTCTTTTTCTTCTGTTGTATTATTTTTATAAATTGTGCAATACTTATTTCCTGTTTTTATGTTTCCAAAGTTTTCTGTATATATCATGAAGTTTTCTGATATGTTTTCCAAATATCCTGCCACATATTCTATTGTTCCTCCAACCATATCATATATTCCATACATGTTACCTGTAGTACTTGCAAGTGTTCCTTTTTTTGTGTACCATGCATATGAATTATTAAGCTCATCTCCAATTATTTCTTCATTTATTATATTTTCTACTTGATTTATTTCATCAGCTGCATAACCTGTTATTGCTGATGCACCTACTATTTTTTCATTGCATACATTGTTAATTGTAATTTTTGTTCCATTCCTTCCATATTGGCTATGTGCTAAATATGCAACAGCTCCCCACTCGCTATTTTTCATCATATGACTGTCTATATTTTTAGAATCAAATCCATATGGATTTCCCTCTTTTGTAAGTTCTTTTGATAGTTTAAACATTTCACCAACATCCAAATTATTATATGAATATGTTCTACCTATATATATTGGATATTTTATTTTTGTTTCATTTTCTATGACTTCACCATATACATTATTTCCAACTGTTTTGTATATCATGCTTGTGTCTACTGCTTGCACATTTTCACCTGCTGTATTTTTTAGTCCTGCATATCCAGCTTCAAATTTCGAAACCCATATTCCAGGTAATTCTTTATTCCACTCACCATTAGAATAATTGTTTCTAGCTCCATTTTTAAATGCTGGATGAACAGTATATCCTTTTTTGGTTACATCTTCTCCATTTTTGTCTTTGTTAGATGTTCCTTTTAAAAATATAACATCTATTTTTCCACCTGCACTTTTATCTTCTTCATTATTGTATGTTATTTTATAAGCATATCTAGGTACCCATACCCATATACTTCCATCTTTTGTTTTTGCATTTGCCCATTTACTAGTTCCTCCATTTTCGGTGTTACCTTCTTGAGCTATGTAATCATACCATGAACAATTTTTTATTTCTAATTCATCTGCTTCTATTACTTCCTCTTTGCCTTCATTGTAAATAACTGGTGTCATACACTCTGATAATATTGGCATATTTACAGATTTTTGGCTATTCCAATCTGCATATTGTTTTGTTTTTTCATCTATTAAAACTATTGATAATATAATAATTACAATTATTATGATTACTAGTAATGCAATTTTTTTCTTCATATTAACCCTCTTTCGCCTTATTTACATAAATATTATAACTTTTTTTTAATAATTTTTCAAGTATTTATATTTCTTTTAAACAAATTCTTCCCATACTATATTAGCTAAGTCTAAGCCTTTGTTAGTAAGTTTTATTCTATCTCCATCTATTTCTAACAATTCTTCATTTACAAGCTTTTCAAGTTGAGCATGATATAAAAATACAGGATTCGCAACAAATTTTATTTTAAATTCTTGTATACTTACTCCTTCTATCTTTCTTAGTCCTAATAGCATATATTCTTTTTGCATTGATTCCATGTCCTGCTTTTCATGAAATACTAAATTTTCCTCTGTATTATCTTCTTCATAATTTTTTATATATTGTTCTAAATTTTCTATATTTGAATACCTAATTCCATTTGTATATGAATGTGCTGCTATTCCAAATCCTATGTATTCTTTTTGATTCCAGCAATCTAAATTGTGTTTTGATTCATACCCTTTTTTTGCGAAATTAGATATTTCATAATGAATATAGCCATTTTGTTCTAAAGTTTGCTTTACAGCCCAATACATTTTTCTTTCTAACTCTTCATCTGGTAATTCTAAACCTTCTTCTACTTTTTTAAATAATGGCGTATTTTCTTCTAAAATTAAAGAATATACTGAAATATGTTCTGGTTCCATAGATACTATTTCTTCAATCGAATCTTGTACTTCTTCTAATGTCTGATTTGGAAGTCCTATCATCAAATCTACATTTATATTTTTAAATCCTGCATCTCTTGCAAACCTATAAGTATCTATAAAATCTAAATACGTATGTATTCTTCCAATCTCTTTTAGTAAGTGTTCATGAGTAGATTGTAAGCCTATACTCAATCTATTTATTCCAGCTTTATAATAATCTTCTAGCTTTTCTAATGTAACTGTTCCTGGATTAACTTCTATTGTTATCTCAGCTTTTTCATCAACTTCGAAATTTAGTTTTATATCTTCAATAACTTGAGTAATATATCTGCTATCAATTAATGATGGTGTTCCTCCACCAATATATACAGTTTTAACTAAAAATAAATCATCTTTTCCATTTTCAAAATCAGTTTTATTATTGTTTCCTACTTCTATTATTTCTTTTAATACACATTGCATATATCTCTTTACAAAGCTTTCTTTATTTGCATAAGAGCAAAAATCACAATAACTACACTTTTGTTTACAAAATGGAATGTGTATGTATAGTCCAATTTGTTTTCTTCGCATAAGTTTATTCCTTTCTTATTTTTTAGATTAACAGTTATATTATTTTTAAATTTAATTAAATTGTTTGAGTAGGAACAGCGACTTTGACATATATTTTTTCGTGCTTTAGTCGAGAAAAAATATATTCAAAGTGCAAGCGACGTTCCGGCTTTAGAAAAATAATATAACTGTTAATCGCTGTGCTTCCAATTTAATCTAAAAGTAATATAATTACTGGCGTTTGAATCTTAAAGCAAATTGTTCTATGTTTTGAAAACGATGATTTACACCCGATTTTCCTATTGGTCTTGATAGCATTTTTCCTATTTCTACTAATGAAGCCTCTGGGTTTTCTAATCTTAAATTTGCAATTTCTTGTAATTGTTCTGGCATTTTTTTAAATTGCCCAATTTGTTTTAAATAATTGATATCTTCTATTTGTTTTAAAGCTGCATTTACAGTTTTATTTAAATTAGCTGTTTCACAATTTACTTTTCTATTTACACTATTTCTAATATCTCGATAAACTCGTATTTCTTCAAATTTAAGTACCGAGCTATTAGCACCAATAAGAGCCAATAGTTTTGAAATTTCATCTCCATCTTTTGTATATATTGAATAACCACTTTTCTTTTCAATACTTTTAAATTGTATTTGGTATTTTTCTAGTATTTTTAGTACCAGCTTTGCATTCTCAACTGATGAAAATGTTACTTCCAAATGATATGCACTTTTAGGGTTATTAATTGATCCCCCACCTAAAAACGCACCTCTAACAAAAGCTTTTTCTAATAGTTCTTTATTTTCAAACTGAGTTATATTGTTAAACTCAACTTTTTCTTTATATATAATTTCAGGGAATTCTGGTTTGTTTACACTTATGTAAAATCTTTTACCTATAATTTCAATTTTTTGATTTGTATATTGCAAATTGTTTAATAATTTACTAAATCTATTAATGCTATATTCACTCTCAGTACAAAATTTTAATTTACTTTTTTCTATTGTAATATTATCAGTGGCTAAATAACCTAATAATTCATATTTTACTATTTCCTTATCTGCTAAATTACTTAATTTACTTATTTCTTCTTTTACATCACTTGAAAATGACATATTAGTTCTCCTTTATAAAAATCATTACTCTATCATTTCCTGCCAAATCTTTTATTGGTTGTTGTGTTACTAACTTTAAATTATTATGTTGTAAATTTCTTATTGCTCTTGCCTGGTTATAGCCAATTTCTAATAATAAATATCCATTTTGTTTCAAATAATTATGTGCCTCATTTAATATTTTTTTATAAAAATCTAGCCCATCTTTTCCACCATTTAAGGCAATATATGGCTCATTTTTTACTTCTTCACTTAATGTATTTATTACATCAGTTTCAATATATGGTGGATTTGATATTATAAAATCGAATTTGCAATCTGAAATTTGGTTAAATAAATCTGACTCAATAAAATTTATATTTACATTATTTGTGCTAGCATTTTTTCTTGCAACATTAATAGCACTTTTGCTTATATCTGTTGCGATTACTTTGGCTTGTCTACAATAATGACCAATTGAAACAGCAATTGCTCCGCTTCCTGTACACAAATCTAACACTTCTACTGTTTGCTTTTTATTAATTAGTTTTATTGACTCTTCAACCAAAATTTCTGTATCTGGTTGAGGAATTAATACATTTTCATCTACATAAAAGTCTAATCCCATAAATTGTTGAACATGAGTAATGTATTGCAATGGCGTTCCATTTATTAATTTTTTTATACATTCTTCATATTCATCTGTTTTTATTTTATCAACCATATTTTCGCTATTAATAATTATTTGTTGTTTATTTTGATTTAGTACATGTTGCAAAAGGAGTCTTGCTTTTATATTTGCATCTTGTATGTTTTTTTGTCTTAAACATTTCTCTCCAAATTTTATTAATTCTATTTGCTTCATTTTCTGTTTCATTCCTTTCACAAGGCATTAACTTTAAAGTATTATAACATTTATTTATATTCTTTTTCAATGGCATTTAATAAAACAAAAACCCCGCCTTAGCCGTAAAATGAATGAAATTTTAAGGACCTGTTTACACAGGTGGTTATCTTGTTGAATGCTCCTGGGTTTCTTACAATATGCATAAGCCTACACGCCACATTCAAAGGCAGATTCCCGTTTAGAATTTGTTGGTTCTAAAATTCCAGTCTGCACGTACTACGCAGGGAAAAATAAATTCTATTTAATTATTAAATATATATTATCATAAAGTATATAAAATTACAATTGATTTTTTTACCAAATTTATTTTTATTTATATAATATGTATCCTTCTATTACAAGATAGCTTACATATACTGCTCTTGGATTAGCATAATTTAAGTTAAATTTTGTAATATAAAAATCTGTATTTTCATCTGCTTTTATTTTATGGTTTAACTTTATATATTCTTGTACATTTTTATCACTTACTTTATCTTCTTCAACTATTTTAGATATATATTCTCTAAGGTCAACTGTAACTGAATTTGTTAGGCTTATATTTGTTATAGTATTAAGTTGTTTATCAGCTTCTGTTACTCTAACTGGCTGTATTTTTTTATACTCTTCAATTGGTATAATTTCATTTTCACTATATCCATATGTTTTTGGGTAATCAATATACTCATAATGTAAATAATTAGTATAAGAATAATTATCACTTTTGTTATAATTTTTTATTGCTTCATCATCAATATAGCTTGGAATATATTTGATTGAGTTATTTTCTCTTATTAAGTACTTATATGCACTTTTAGCTATATTTTTGTTTTCATCTGAAAGTTGGTTAAATGTTTGATTTGCTTTCCATGCCTTTTTTAGTCTATTTGATTGACTTATATAAGATGCTGATTGCATATTTACAACAGGTAGTATTGTAGATATTACTATTAATATAACTGCTGTTGTTATAGTATGTATTAAATATTTTCTTTCTTTATATAAAGATAAGAAAATTGCTATTATTTCAAATATTATAAATACTACACCAATATATCTACTTGGTGTAAGCCCATTTTCTGCAATACGAGTATATATTGAATAGATTTGTAATAATATGAATGGAGCAAATGCTATTGGTAATATTTTGCACATTTTTTCTATTGATTTTGATTGTTCTTTAAATGTATATATGCTTACCCATATTGGAAATGCCACTGTAAATAATCCTGCTAATATTCTATATATTGCATTTGATGGTATTTCTCTTATTATAAATATTTTTGCCATATATATGTAAATTATTGCTGTGGCAATTATTGTTAATGGTAACATTATATATAATATAATTGTTTTTATAAATTTTGAAATATCATTGTTTATTTCTGTTATAGCAACTAAGCTTGCTGGTAATACTAAAAAACCTAGTAATGCTATTTGTAGCCTTGCCATTAAATCCCAATTATTTTCATTATTTAATATTAAAATCATAAATATTAATAAAATTAATGTAAGTCCTATATTCAAAATTATATATATAATTCCAACATTAAAAAGATTTTTTAATACTTTTATAATATATTCTCCAATATCTACTTCTGTGTTTTTAATTGCCTTTATTAATCCTATTAAAAATACAGAAAGTACATAACCTGTACATACCATTTCATTTTCAGGTATTATGCCTGACTCAAATATAGCTGCAATTCCTATACATACTATATAAGATATTACCCTTTGCCACACTTTTTTCAAATATGTTTCACAAGTAAAAAATCCTACTCCAGACACAGTTGCTATTAATAGTATTTCACTTGTTATTCTTGGTAAATCATTATATTTGATTACAAAAAACAATGTCATTAGTATTATTAATATGTTTGTAGCCGTGTATTTTTTAAAACTGCTTTTATAATTTGTAGCCATTTTTGTAAAAAAGCTTTTAATTTTTGACATAAAATCTCCCCTTTTTCAATTTTATATTTATAATATTATAGCTATATAAAATTTTCAATAGTTAGGTTATATTTTTTATTAAATTCTATTTTCTTTTTTTATAGTTTGTGATATCTTAATTTTATTAAATAGTTTAGGAGTTTTTATGAAGAATAATTTTATAATGTTTTTTAAAACTAATTGGGCTAAAATTATTTTACTTTTTTTATGTATTATTGTTATAGTTTCTTTGGCATTATTTTTTGTTCCAAATTGGTTTGGTAGAAAAAATTTTGCCGATAGTGTTTCTAGTTTAAATAAAAAATCATCTATTTTTTATTTATCAAAAATATATTGCTATAGCAGTGCTACTGGTTTAAATGCTAAAGAAGGCAAAGCAATGTGGAATATTGATGTTAGTCAATATACAGATATTGCTTTAAGTTTAAATATAAATAATGTTAAAGATATAATTAGTAATGATGTTCAAGTAGTTGATGCTGACTCTAAATATAGCATTTCAAAAGTTTATATAGATAATATAAGTTTTTCAAATAATAATTTTGAAAATTTAAGTTTAAGTTATATTCCCTTTGTAAATTTTGGTTTAATAACTGATGAAGATATTTCTAATTCTACTGAACAACAAAATAGAATTGATTTTAATATAGTAAATAATAAGGAGAGCTTATTAAATAATGTTAACTTAGAACCTAGTATTGATGAAGATTTAATTTTGCCTATTACTCTTCGTTACTTAAATAAAAATATAAAAACCGGTCATGTTATTAATAATATTGAAGAAAGTTTAACATTTGATGGTTCTATATTAAAAAGGGCATCTATTCCTTTATCATCTATAAAAAATGATGTTTCATTTACAATTCATATTATTAATAAATTAGATGAAGATTATTCATATCCAGTGTCATTGCAAATTCCTTTGCAAAACTCTGATGGCAGTAAAAGTATTTATGATGGCAATTATTCTGAAGAAACAAATTTAAATGATAGTTATTTTTATTAATAAAAAAGTAGTATCTAAACTTGAAGATACTACTTTTTAGTATATTATTTCTCTTTTTAATAATTTATTTTTTATATTTCCAATTCCTATAATAGTGTTATTAACTTTTATTTGATATAAACCATCATTATTGTTGTTTGTTAATTGTACTCCATTTAAAAATAAATTTAGTTTTTCTTTCTTTAAATCAATTATTGGGTAATTTTCAAAAAATTTTTGTATAGTTATTAAATGTTGATTCCAAAATTTTTCATTTTCTCTATTTTGTTCTAATTCTTCAACTGTAACAGATTGACTTAAATTAAATTGCCCAACTTGAACTCTATTTAGTTCTTTCATATATCCTATTGTTCCTAAATTTTCTGCAATATTTTCACACAAAGTTCTAATATATGTTCCTTTTGAACAATGTACTTTAAATTCAATTGTTTTGTCTTTTTCATTTATATTTAGTAATTCAATATTATATATTTCTATTTTTCTTTTTGGTATTTCAACCTCTACACCTTTTCTCGCATATTCATATAATTTTTTTCCATTTACTTTAATTGCAGAATAAATTGGTGGTGTTTGCGTTTGCTTTCCTTTTTGAAAATCTAATACTTTTTGAACATTTTCTTTATTTAGTAATTTTATATCAACAGCTTTTTCTTCTATTATATTTCCTTCACTGTCTAAAGTATCTGTTTTTTTTCCAAGTTGAATTGTAGATACATATATTTTATCATGACTTATTAAATATTTTGAAAGTTTTGTCCCTTGTCCAATAAGTAGTGGTAACACTCCTGTTGCCATTGGGTCTAATGTTCCTGTATGACCTACTTTTTCACCACATATTTTTTTAACTTTTGCTACCACATCATGTGATGTATATTGTTTTGGTTTGTTAACTATTAAAATTCCATTCATCTTATAATAATCTCATTACTTCTTTTACTATTTTTTCTTTTACTTGGTCAATGGTTCCTTGGATTGTACAACCTGCTGCTCTTGGGTGTCCGCCTCCTCCAAATACAACACAAGCATCTGATACATTTACATAGTCATTTGAGCGAAGTGATATTTTACAGCCTTTTTCTGTTTGACGTATAAATATTGAAACTTCGACACCCTCAACATCTCTACCTATTTCAACAATTCCTTCGTGATCTCCACTTTCTGCTTTAACTTTTTCTTCGTCTTCTTTTGTTATATATGTATATGCAATTTTTCCATCTGCCAAAAATTCTACTCTATTGTTTGCTATTCTGTGTAATTCAAAATTAGCTTTTGTTTTGGTTTGTAATACTTGATGATATACTTTTGATACATTAACACCTTTATTTAAAAGCCATGCAACAAATTCAAAAGTCTCTGCAGTAACTCCTTGATATTTAAATCCACCTGTGTCTGTTATAATTCCAGCTAATATACATGTACCAATTTCTTTTGTAATTTCTATACCAAAATATTCTAAAATTACTAATAAAATTTGTGCACATGCTGGTGCATCTGGATTAACATAGTTATAATCACCAAACATTGTATTTGTTCCATGATGATCAATACATACATTTTCTTTTGCATTTTCAAAATATTGTGAAAATCCATTTAGCATTTTCATAGAAGCACAATCTAGTGAAATTGCCAAATCATAATGTTCTATGTTAGTTTCTGTTTTGATTTCATCTATTCCTGGTAAACAGTTAAATACCTTTGGATGCTCAGGAATTATTAAATCTGGATTTTTTCCATATGCTTTTAATGCGTGGTACATAGCTAAACTACTTCCAATTGCATCTCCATCTGGGTTTTCATGTGTTAATATTACTATTTTTTCTGCTTTGTTAATTTGTTCTAAAATATTATCTAAAGTCATTTTATACCTCTATTCTTATTTATTTTTTTCTTTTCTCAATTCATTTAAAATGCTATCAATTTTAGCACCATATTCTAATGAATCGTCTAGTTCAAATATAAGCTCTGGTGTAATTCTTAAATTAATATTTTTTGCAACTTGGCTACGAATAAATCCTGAAGATTCTTTTAAGCCTTCCATTGTTTTACCAATGCTTTTAGAGTTTAAAATACTTACATATATTTTAGCATATTTAAAATCAGGTGTTATTTTAGCTTTTGTTACACTAACTAGCCC
>CAKPKQ010000027.1 GCA_934167305.1 uncultured Clostridia bacterium
GTACAGGGTTGCTTTGCAACCCGTACAGCCTAAGGTAACTTAACCTTGTTGTATAGCAAAAATCTTCGGTTTTTCCTATACAAGAAGAAATATGCCAATGGAAATTTCCATTGGCTTTTTCTATTTATAAATCATATAATCAATTTCAGGGAATATACAGTCTTTTTTAGAAATGTCTTTTAAAAAGTCAATATATTCTTCATCAATTTTATTATTTACAAGACCACCATAAAGTCTGTTAAATCTGCCAACATGGTCTTTTATACGCTTTTTAGCATAATCTACCATTGTTCCATTTGTAATAATAAATAACCAGTCACTACTTTGTGCTAATAAAACTTCTCTAGCACATTGATTTAAAGCTTTTTTCTTTATTTTATCTTTTTCGTTCGGAAATTTATTTGCAAGTTCAACCATTTTGTTTCCAATATCATGTAAATATTTATGAGCATAATCATTTGTTTGATTTAACCAAACTTCACTATAACCATTAGCACCCCAACTAGAACGACATGGAGTACATACTTGCATAGATGGGTACTTATCAATATATTCACTAGGAGTAATTAGTTTGAAGTTACAATCATCATAATAGATTTTTTTAAACAAAACATATAACCAGTCTGGACCTTCATACCACCAATGGCCATATAATTCTGCATCATAAGGACATGTAATGATTGGGGGATTAGTTGTTAATTTAGAAAGCTCATCAATTTGCTTAACTCTGCTATCAAAAAAGTGACCAGCTTGTTTTTCAATACTATCTTGAGCCCATTGTAAGTTATAATAGTCTTTTTCGCAATCTTTGCCAGTAATTCTATAATACTTAATACCAGTATGAACTCTAACTCCATTTGAAGCAATATAAGGTTTTATATAATCATAAGGAGCATCATAACCAATATCTCTATAAAATTCCCTATAATTAAAATCACCAGGGTAACCGTTTATTGAGCTCCATACTTGCCTTGAAGATTCAATATCTCTACCAAAAGCAACAATTCCTTCAGGTGAAACAATTGGAGCAAAAGTTCCAAAGATAGGAGTAGGGTTGGCATACAAAATACCATGAGTTTCCGTAATTATATATTTAATGCCAAATTCTTTTAAATATTTATCTGCTTCAGGAATATAACCGCATTCTGGAAGCCATATTCCGTTTGGATTTTTACCAAAATATTTTCTGTATGTTTGAACACCAACAGCAATCTGAGCCCTTACAGTTTTTTCATTTACATATAGTATAGGAAAATAACCATGTGTTGCACCACAAGTTATAATTTCCAAAACACCAATGTCTTGAAAATGCTTAAAAGCCTGAATTAAATTACAATTGTATACATCTTTAAATAAATGTAAGTCATTAGAATATCTATCAAAATAATAAAGAGCAAGGCCATTTTCTTTTTCATTATTCTTTGTTCTTTCAATTTCTTTTTTTGCAAGTTCAATATGAGTATTTAAATATTTAATATATCTTTTTTGTAAAAGTTTATTATCAAACATATTTAAAAGAGGAGGAGTAAGTGACATTGTTATTCTAAAGTCAACTTTTTCCTTCTCTAATTTTCCAAAGTTTGTTAATAAAGGTAAATATGTTTCTGAAATAGCTTCATATAACCATTGCTCTTCTAAATAATCTTCACTTTCAGGATGATGTATGAAAGGTAGGTGAGCATGTAATATAAAACTAACATAACCTTTTTCAGTATTCATAAGATTTTCTCCAATCTATTAATTTTATATTAAGAAGACATTTTAGAAGAAGATAGGCTTGAACCTAATTTATCATCTGTTAATTCATTTTTATAAATTTCTTTATATAAATCATAAATATTATATACTTTACCAATATTTTTCATAAATGATAAAGAAGATATATCTTTTTCTTCTATTTCATTATTTTTTACATTTCTAAAAAATACAGTTTTGCCTAAAGTATCAAATAATATGTGATCATTTGGGGTTTGTAAGTTATTAGAAGAAGATATATAAACAGCATTTTCAGGTAAGTTTATATAGTTGTTTTTGGGCTTCCTAAATAAAACTACATCATATTTGCAATCACTATCAGGAATATGAATATACCAGCTGTTTGCAAAATCATTTATTTCAACTTCAAATGAATAGCCTTTAGTTTCATTGGTAACAGTTAGAAATGGTGTAGTGTTATCAAAAAAATCTTTTCCATATTTCTCTAAATATAATTGTTTATCTTCATCAGAAATATCCCAATATACAAAAATGATAGTAGGTGTTTGAGCTAGTATTTTTACAATTGTTTGATTATATAAATTAGATAAATCATAGTATTCTACAGTGTTTTTCTTTTTAACAGCTGATTTTTTTACAGAAGTGCTTTTTTTAGAAACTTTGCTCGTACTTTTTTTACTAGAAGTTTTTGTTGATTTTTTTGCTGTGCTTTTCTTTGTAGTAGAGCTTTTAGAAGCTTTTGATGTTTTTACATCAGCCTTTTTTTGAGCTGTTTTTTTCTCTTCAATTATTTCTTCTTTTGCTTTTTTTGGCATCTTATCCTCCGTTTATATTTCGAACATTTATATCTATATTATACTATATCAAAACTTAAATAAATTCAAGAGAAAATATTAAAAAAATATTAAATTATTTTGTAAAAAAATGTTTACTTTTGTCATAAAATTATATACAATAACTAAAAGAAAAATCAAAAGATAAAAATATATAGAAAGGGGCAAATTTTCCATGAAAATATTAATGTTAACTTGGGAATATCCACCAAGAATTGTAGGAGGAATTGCTAGAGTTGTCCATGATTTATCAAAAAGATTAATTAAAGATGGACATGAAGTAACTGTAATTACATATAAAGAAGGGGACTTACCAGAATACGAAAATGATAAAGGGGTTGAGGTATATCGTGTAGAAAATTATATGATACATCCTAATAGCTTTATAGATTGGACATTACAATTAAACTTTAATATGGTTGCAAAAGCCACAGAATTAATAAATAAAAATGGAAAATTTGATGTAATACATGCACATGATTGGTTAGTTGCATCAAGTGCTAAAACATTAAAACAATCATTTGGAATACCATTAGTTGCAACAATACACGCAACAGAAGCTGGAAGAAATTCGGGTATTCATAATGATTCTCAAAGATACATAAATGACACAGAATGGCTATTAACATATGAAGCAACAGAAGTAATAGTTAATAGTAACTTTATGAAAGGACATGTTCAAAGCTTATTTGGACTTCCATTTGATAAAATAAATGTAGTACCCAACGGAATCAATTTGACAAACTTTAATGGAATAGAAAGAGATTATGAATTTAGAAGACAATATGCAATGGACAACGAAAAAATCATTTTATATGTTGGTAGATTAGTATATGAAAAAGGAATTCAACATTTAATTTCTGCAATGCCAAAAATAATACAAGGATATAATGATGTAAAACTTGTAATCGCAGGAAAAGGTGGAATGCTTGATGAATTAAAAGCACAAGCCGAGGCAATGGGAATAGCTAATAAAGTATATTTTACAGGATATTTAAATTCAAAACAAGTGCAAAAAATATACAAATGTGCTGACGTGGCAGTATTCCCAAGTACATATGAACCATTTGGAATAGTTGCACTTGAAGGAATGCTAGCAGGTGTTCCAACAGTAGTATCTGATGTTGGTGGATTAGATGAAATAGTTGATCATGGAATAAATGGTATGAAAAGCTATGCAGGAAATCCAAATTCAATAGCAGATTCTGTTTTGACAGTGCTATATGATAAACAATTAGCTGCTGGTATGGCTAAAAAAGCTAAACAAAAAGTAAAAGAGGAATTTAATTGGAATAAAATTGCTCAAGATACACATTATATATACGAAAAAGCAATTTGCAAAACTGTTGCTGAAAAACAAAAACAAGAAATTGCACAAGAAAATGCACAAAAAGCTAAAAAGGCTAATAATACAGAAACAGAAATTACAAATTTACTTAGTTTTCAGAAGAAACATGCTTATGCATAAAAAGTTAGGAAGGAGTAATGTTAATTATGCAGGTTTATGATACAGCAAATAAATTAGCACAAGAGATTAGAGAATCGGAAGAATATAAATTATATAAGCAAAGAAAAGATGAAATACAAAATGATCCTGACAAAAAGCAAAAAGTAGAAGATTTTGAAAAATTAAGATATGAAGTTCAATTAATGGCATATACAGGAGAGAAAAAAGATGAAGAGAAAAATAAAAAACTAGAAGAAATGTATATGACTTTAGTTGAAAATAAGGAAATAAAAGAATATTTCGATTTAGAAGTAAAATTCAATATTATGATTGCAGACGTAAACAAAATAATTGCAGAAGCAATAAAAGATGTGTTATAATAAATATATAAAAATTTGTCGTTAAAAAGGCTTTGCAAGAAAGCTTTTTTAACGATTTTTGTTTTTAAGAAGGAGATCTAATATGGAATATTTTGTTATGATTTTTATATGTATAATAACTTTGATTGTTTTAAAATTTGCATGGAATATAAAAATAAAAGATGTAAAAACACTAAAAGATATTGGGTATGATCCAAAATTAAATGAAATTACTAATAAACTTCCTGAAAATAAAGAAGTTTGTAAAAGCATTTTAAAAATGCTTAATAATGATGATGTTACAATAAAAGAAGGAGAAAACAATCAGGCAAGCCTATATATTGTAATTTCAAATTCAATTATAATTGCAAATATAAAAAACACATTCACAAGAATACAAACTATAGCACATGAATGCTTACATTCCGTTCAAAATAGAAAGACTTTACTTTTCAACTTTATAATTTCAAATTTATATATAATATATTTTATTGCAATATGTATTTTAACTATTTTAAAAATAAACCAATATAAAATGATATGCTTATTTATATTTATAATCTTGGACTTTATACAATATTCAATTAGATCATATTTAGAAATGGATGCAATGATAAAAGCAAAGCCATTAGCAAAAGAGTATATAGAAAAAGAAGGAAGTTTAGACAAAAAAGAACAAGAGACTGTATTAACTAATTATGAAACAATAAATAATATAGGAATAAAATTAAGCAATTATGTATTAATATTAAATCAAATTATAAAATTAATAATATATATGACAATATGCATTATATTCTAAAAGAATATTACAGAAATTTAAATATTTCTGTAATATTTTTTCAAATTCGCTGTTCCCTCTTTTAAAATTATGTATTATGTTGTAAAATATATTACAAATTGTATAGTTTATAGGAGATAAGAATGAATAAAAAATGGGAAGTATGTAAAATTGAAGAAGAAATTGTAAATAAAATATGTAAAGAAAATAATTTAAGCACATTGCTTGGAAGTATACTTGTAAGTAAACAAGTTGATAGTGAAGAAAAAATAAGACTTTTTTTAAATCCGACAAGAGAGGATTTTCATGACCCATTTTTAATGCCTGACATGGAAGAGGCAGTACAAAGAATTTTAAATGCAATAAAAGAACAACATAAAACAATTATATATGGTGACTATGATGTTGATGGAATAACAAGTGTTACTGTATTAAAAAAATATTTAGAAGAACGAGGACTAGAGGTAGGAACATATATACCAAATAGATTAAATGAAGGCTATGGCTTAAATAAAGAGGCTGTAAAGAAAATAGCAGATCAAGGCTATACTTTAATAATTACAGTTGATTGTGGAATATCTTGTATAGAAGAAATTGAATATGCAAATGAATTGGGAATAGAAGTAATTGTTACAGATCATCATGAACCAGGAGAAGAAATACCAAAATGCTTGGCAGTAATAGACACCAAAAGAAAAGACAATCATTATCCATTTAATCAACTGGCAGGAGTAGGAGTTGTATTTAAATTAATACAAGCAATTTCAATAAAACTAAATTTAGATGCAAAAGAATACTTAAAATATTTAGATATCGTATGTGTTGGAACAATTTCTGATATAGTACCATTGGTAGATGAAAATAGAGTAATAACAAAATTAGGGCTTAAACTTGTGGAAAGAACAAAAAATATTGGATTAAAAACACTATTAGACTCTACAGGTTACAAAGAAATAAATTCAACTACAATTTCATTTGGAATAGCACCAAGAATAAATGCATGTGGAAGAATGGGGGAAGAAATAGAAGCATTACATTTATTCCTAACAAATGATTTGCAAGAAGCAAAACAAATATCAGAAAAATTAAATAAATATAATACAGAAAGACAAGAAATAGAAAAACAAATTTTTAAACAAGCACTAGAACTTGTAGAAAATGAAGAAGAAAAGTCTTGTATAGTGCTAGGAAAAGAAGGTTGGCATCATGGAATTATAGGGATAGTTGCCTCAAAAATTACAGACATATATTTTAAACCAAGTATTTTAATATGCTTTGAAGGAGAAGAGGGAAAAGGCTCAGGAAGAAGTATACCAGGCTTTGACTTACATGACGCTGTTATGAATTGCAATACTTATGTTGAAAGATTTGGTGGACATAGTATGGCAATAGGAATAAATGTAAAAAAAGAAAATTTTGAAAAGTTTAAAAAAGAATTTGAAACATATACACAAAATAGCCATATTAATGATATAATACCAATTATAAAAATTGATAGAGAAGTAGATATTAGAAAAATAAATATTCAAGATATAAAAGATTTGAAATTATTAGAGCCATATGGTGAAGCAAACAAAATGCCACTATTCTTAATTAAAAATCTTAAAATTCAAGCAATTCGTACATTATCTGAAGGTAAACACATAAAACTAAAACTTGGAATAGACAATTACATAATAGATGCTATAGGCTTTAATATGGGTAATATAGCAGACAAATATTTAATTGGAGACAAAGTAGATGTTGTTGGAAGTTTAGAAATTAATGAGTTCGGTGGAAATGAAAATATTCAAATTAATTTAAAGGACATGAGAAAAACAATATAAAGAGGGGAGTGAATAATATATGTCAGAAGTAAAAGAAATGACAATAGAAGACGTTATAACTACAACCAAAAAAAATAATAGAAAATCGGATAGTAAACTTATTAGAAAAGTATATAATTATGCAAAAGCACATCACGAAGGACAATTAAGAAAATCAGGGGAACCATATATTATTCATCCAGTACAAGTTGCATACATATTATCAACATTAGGGTTAGATGATAGCACAATCTGTGCAGCACTTTTACACGACGTTGTAGAAGATACAGATATAACAAAACAAGATTTGGAAAACGAATTTGGAAAAGAAATTGCAGAATTAGTAGATGGTGTTACAAAACTTAGCAAATTAAAATATGCAAGTATGGAAGAACAACAAGTTGAAAATTACAGAAAAATGTTTTTAGCAATGGGTAAAGATATAAGGGTTATATTAATAAAACTTGCAGATAGATTACATAATATGAGAACATTAAAATATTTAACTCGTGATAGACAAATTGCAAATGCAAATGAAACTATGGAACTATATGCACCACTTGCAAATCGTTTAGGAATGTATTCTTTAAAATGGGAATTAGAGGATTTATCATTTAAATATTTATATCCAGAAGATTATCGTGAATTAGTAGAAGGAATTGATCGTAAAAGAGAAGAGCGCTTAAAGTTTATTGATATGATTATGGATCAAATAAAAGTAGCAGTAAAAAAGCAACATATAGAAGCCGAAATTACAGGTAGAGCTAAACACTTATATAGTATTTATCGTAAGATGAAAAGAGATAATATTACTTTGGACCAAGTATATGACTTGTTTGCTCTTAGAGTAATAGTTAATTCGATTAAAGATTGTTATGCTGTTCTAGGAATAGTGCATGAGCTATATAATCCAATGCCTGGAAGGTTTAAAGATTATATTTCAGTACCAAAACCTAATATGTATCAATCTTTGCACACTACATTAATTGGACCAAAAGGAACACCTTTTGAAGTTCAAATTCGTACATGGGACATGCACCGTATAGCAGAATATGGTATTGCTGCACACTGGGCATATAAAGAGGCCAGCTTTATGGGAAACAAAAAAGCTAATGTTAAAGTTGAAGAAGACAAGCTTTCATGGCTTCGCGAAACATTAGAGTGGCAAAAAGATATGCAAGATCCAGATGAATTTTTAAATACATTAAAAACAGAGCTTTTTGAGGATGAAGTATATGTATTTACTCCAAAGGGAAAGATTATTGCACTTCCTAAAGGTAGTACACCGATTGATTTTGCATACTATATACATGCTGAAATAGGCAACCATATGACTGGTGCTAAAATAAATAGTAAAATGATGCCAATAGTAACACAATTAAAAAATGGTGATATTGTTGAAATTATAACATCAGATCAATCAAAAGGACCTAGTAGAGATTGGCTTAAGTTTATTAAAAGTTCAACAGCAAAAAGCAAAATTTTGGCATGGTTTAAAAAGAATGATAGAGAAGAAAACATTGTCAAAGGTAAAGATTTAATTGAAAAAGAAATAAAGAAAATTGGAATGACACACGCAGAACTTGCTAAACCAGAGTATATGCAAGCTGCATTAGACAGATACAAATATTCTGAACTAGACGAAATGTATGCAAGTGTTGGATTTGGAGCTATATCTTCTGGAAAAATTATTGCAAGAATGCTAGAGGAATATAAAAAAGATCATCAAACAGAAAACTTAGATGAAAAATTAGAAGAACTCTCAAAAGAAAGAGTATATAAACCAAAGCCATCAAAAACAGGTATAGTTGTTAAAGGAATAGATAACTGTTTAGTTAAATTATCTAAATGTTGTAACCCTGTTCCTGGTGATGAAATTGTAGGCTATATTACAAAAGGAAGAGGAGTATCAGTACATAGAAAAGACTGTGTAAATGTAAATAATTTATTATCAGAAGAAAACAGAATGATTGATGTATACTGGTATGAAGCAGAAAAAACAAGATATAGTGTAGATATTGAAATTTATGGAAATGAGAGAAGTGGTTTATTAGCTGATATTATAAGAGAAATAGAAGGAACCAAAAGCAAGCTTTTAGCAGTTACTTCAAGAGCAAATAAAGAAAAAATTTCAATAACTGAAGTTACAGTTGAAGTAGAGAATATTGATGAACTAAATAAGATATTAAAACAGATTAGAAAAGTTGATAGTGTATATGAAGTTAAGAGAAAGAAGTAATGTGATTTTGAAAGTAATTGACATCTTGCTTCGTTATAATTCATTTCAAAATCAATAATAAAACAATGAACGAAGTACAGAAAGGAAAAATAGTGATGATACTAAAGCAGTTAAGAGTTAATAGTGGAGCAGTTTGCGAGCCAACAAATTGTTATATTATTCAAGATGAAGATACAAAAGAAACAATGGTTATTGATCCAGGAGCAGAGTGTGGCAAAATTGTTGAAATGCTTGATATATTACAAGCAAATTTAAAATATATATATTTAACACATTGCCATGGAGATCACATAGGAGCATTGTTAGAACTAAAAGATAAAAAAGGTGGAAAAATTTTAATACATAGATTGGACAAAGAAGGCCTACATGACAAAAAAATAAGTTTGACAGAATATATAGGAGTTAAAGATATTGAATTAGAACCAGATTCTATAGTTGATGATAATGATACAATACACGTAGGAAATATAGAGTTTAAAATTATTCATACTCCTGGTCATACAAAAGGCAGTAGCTCATTATATTGTGAAAAAGAAAAAATGTTATTTTCTGGTGATACTATGTTTTATGGTACTTGGGGAAGAACAGATTTACCTACAAGTAGTTTTATGGACATAATGAATTCAATTACTCAAAAATTATTAAAATTACCAGATGATACAATAGTATACCCACGGACATGGTAAACCTACAATGATTGGAGAAGAAAGACCAATTTATGATGAATTAAAACCAAGAGAAGATTAAAAGGGAGGGATTAAAGATGGTTACAGAACCAAGAACCTTATCAGGATTTATGGAGCTTTTACCAAATGAACAAATATTATTTGATCAAATGAAAGAAAAAATTGAAAAAACATATCAAAAATTCGGATTTTTGCCACTAGATACTCCAATACTAGAATTGTCAGAAGTATTATTAGCAAAAGCTGGCGGAGAAACAGAAAAACAAATATACCGCTTCACAAAAGGAGATACAGATATATCAATGAGATTTGATTTAACTGTACCACTTGCAAAATATGTAGCTAAAAATTATGGAAATTTAAGTTTCCCATTTAGAAGATATCAAATAGGAAAAGTATATAGGGGAGAAAAAACACAAAAAGGTAGATTTCGTGAATTTTATCAATGCGATATAGACATTATTGGAGATGGTGAATTAGGGATAGTTAATGATGCAGAAATTCCAAGTGTTATATATAATCTTATATCAAGTTTAGGATTCAATGACTTTACTATCTGCATAAATAATAGAAAAGTTTTAAATGGATTATTTAGAGAAGTAAATCAAGAACAAAATGCTGTTGACATTATGAGAACTATTGATAAACTTGCTAAAATAGGAAAAGAAAATGTAATATCAGAATTAAAAGAAATTGGTTTAGATGATCAAGCAATTGATAGAATCTTGAAATTTATTGAAATTGATGGAACAACAGATGAAAAAATAAAAAAATTAAAAGAACTAAATATTCAAGAAGAAATGTTTGTAGAAGGTTTAGCAGAATTAGAGCAAGTTGTAAAATATATTAGAGTATTTGGAGTGCCAGATACACACTTCAAAATAGATTTAACAATTGCTAGAGGATTAGATTATTATACAGGCACAGTATATGAAACATTTCTAAATGACTACAAAGAAATAGGAAGTGTATGTTCAGGTGGAAGATATGAAAACTTAGC
>CAKPKQ010000028.1 GCA_934167305.1 uncultured Clostridia bacterium
TAATTTCAAAGAGTAATGATAAAATTGAAATTAGCAATAATAAATATTTCAAAATTTTAAAAAAATTTATGCGGTACAAAAGTTGACGAAACATTTGAAATTAATAATGAAAACAAAACATTTTATACAGGTGCTTATACTAGCTTTATGATGATATATTTTGCAAAATCTAACATTAACTTAGAACGTGAAATGGTATATAATTTAAAAGAGAAAAAAAGTGAAATAAAATTGCAAGAAATTAACGATGCATATTATTATAAAAATGAAAATTATACTATGAAAATAGAACTATTAGAAGATGAAAAAGGAGATTACACAGATAAAACTAAAGTGACGGTAACCAAAAAAGATGGAACAACATCATCTAGTATAGAAAAAATCGCATACTTTCATAATTATAATGGAACAATTGAAACACTAAGCAATGGCTGTATTGCGTTTTTCAATACAGAAGGCTTTACAAATGGGTGGTATGATAAATATGGAAATAAAATACAGATTGGTGGAAACTATCAAATACTTGATATAGATAATAATAAAATTTTTATAATTGATTATGAAAATGATATATATTATATTTTAAACATGAATGGAAAAACAATTTTAAAAACAAATGCACTTTATCCATATAATGACAGAATACTAATAAAAAATAAAAATAATAAAATGGTAATTTGTGATAGTGAACTAAACGAAATTTCAAATGAATATGATAAAATTATTTTAAACTTTTCAGCTGATCTCTTTTAGTTAATATGGTAAAAAGAAAACCTGATATATATTAAAAATAAAAAGCACCTCATCTTGAGATGCTTTTTATTTTAAAATTTTTCAATCCATTTATTTAAAATATTTGTAGCAATTTCTTTTGTAACATTATTTTTATCAAATAATGGATTATATTCAACTAAATCAGCAGATTTAATAATATCACTATACTTTGTAATTTCATCTGCCAATGCATAAGTCTCCTCTAAATTAATGCCATTTTTAGCTGGAATTGAAACGCCAGGGGCAACATTTGGATCAATCAAATCCAGATCTAAGCTAATATGTACTCCATCTGTTCCATTTGAAGCAATAGCAAAAGCTTTTTTACAAATTTCTTCAACTCCATATTTTTTAATATCCTCAGTAGAAAATACAGTAACACCTGCATCTAATACATTCCCCCATTCCCAAGGGTCAATATCTCTACCACCAACAATAACAGCATTTTTGAAACTGTAAAATGGACCATCATGAAAATCAGCTAATATACTTTTTTCATAATGTGTAGCAACTGCTAAAGGCAAACCATGTAAGTTGCCAGTAACAGAAGTAGGGTAGGTATTGAAATCAGCATGTGAATCAAACCATATAATTCCCATATTCTTATTTTCTTTTATAGAACCTAAGCTCGAACCAATTGCGGTAATGTGATCTCCACCTACAAGTAAAGGAAACTCACCATCTTGTATAATTTTGCGAGTTGTTTTATATAACCTTTCATTAAATTCATTAATTCCTTCTAAGTTCCTTTTTTCATTTTTAGAGTCTAAAGCTTTAACCGCTAAAACCAAATTATGCATTTTCGTATAATATGCATCTTTTTCAGCATCATTCATTTTTTCTTCAAAATGAATTTCATGCATCTCTAGTAACAAATCATCAAACTTTGATACAAAACTATTAATATCATTTGAACTAGAATTCGAGTGAGATTCTTCACTTTTTTTGTTGCCTTTCAAAATATAATTTTGAGAAATATTGCTTGATTTTAAACCTTCTGTTAAGGCTTGTGCCCCAAGCTCAGCACCATCAATTTTTAGACCTAAGTCTGTACATGCACTTATAATTGATATTTTTTTCATTTTAAACCCTTCTTTAAATTTTCACTAACATGATGATGATAATTATCAAACATCAGAAGTACGGCAAAGATTATATCAATAAGCTAAAAAAAAGTCCAGTATTTTTAATAAAAAAATCCTTCTATAAAAGAAGGATTTTGATTATCTAATTTCAACTATAGTTACACCCATTTCGCCCTCACCAAATGTACCTATGCGAAAACTTTTTACATGGGGATTTTTTTTCAAAAACGAATGAATGCCTTCGCGAAGTTTACCTGTGCCTTTACCATGAACAATTCTAACAGGTGAAATGTTTGCTGATGCACAATTGTCTAAATATTTATCAATAACATAAATTGCTTCATCAACATTTTGACCAATAACATTTATTTCAGGAGAAACAGTTTTAGCTTTTGATTCTTTATTTGTAGTAACCTTTCCAGATTCTTTTACTTTAACAGCATTAGTTAAACTTTTTCTTAAATCTGAAAGCTTAATATTCATTTTCATATTGCCAACCTGAACTTGAACCTCATTAGATTTATTAATTTTATTACCAACAATAAATCCATTCGAACCAAGAGAAGTAATGTAAACATTTAAGCCATCTTTTACATCTGACTCAGTTAATGCTTCAAAACTATTATTTTGCTCAGTATAATGAATAGAATTTATAGCCTTTAATTTATCATTTAGTTTATTTCTTAGATTATTTGCCTGTTTTATATCAGAAGAATTATTAAGCTCATGTATAATTTCTGTAGCCTCTTCTTTGGCAGAAAGTAAAATATCGCGTGCTTCTAATTTAGCATTTTCAAGCAATTGTGATCTTTTTTCTAAAACAACATCTTGTTTTTGTTCTAAACTTTTTCTTAAAAGCTCAACTTGTCTTAAATTTTTTTCCGTTTCTTCTTTCTGCTTTTCAATCTCTAACTTACTATCATAAATACTTTTTAATAATTCCTCAATTGGTATTTTATCATCTTTTAAATGACTATTTGCTACATTTAGTATTTTCTCATTTAAACCAAGTCTTTTACTAATAGCAAAAGCATTGCTTTTGCCGGGAATACCAACTAATAGCTTATATGTTGGCTTTAGATTTTCTATATCAAATTCAAAACTTGCATTTTCAAATCCATCTGTTATTAATGCATATTCTTTTAATTCTTGGTAGTGTGTAGTGCAACAAACTATACTTCCAATATCTTTTAAATAACTTAAAATACTAATTGCAAGTGCAGCACCTTCTAAAGGGTCTGTGCCAGAGCCTAGTTCGTCTAATAAAACCAAACTATTATTATCAGCTATATTAGTAATTTCAACAATATTTTTTATATGTGCAGAAAATGTACTAAGAGATTCTTGTATACTCTGCTCATCACCAATGTCAGCAAATATATGTGAAAAAACACTTATGCTACTACTTTCACTACAAGGAATAGGAATACCAGAATAAGCCATTAAAAGTAATAATCCAACAGTTTTTAAGGCAACAGTTTTTCCACCTGTATTTGGACCAGTAATTAAAAGTGAAACATAGTTTTTACCTAAAGAAATATCTATAGGAACAACCTTATCCTTGTCAATTAAAGGATGTTTTGCTTTATATAAATCAATGTATTTGTTATTATTTAAAACAGGAATAATTCCAAAACTATCAATTCCAAAATTAGCTTTTGCAAAAATCAAATCAATACTAGAAATAAGAGTTAAATTGTTTTTTAATTGATTAACATATTCATATAATGAAGAAGAAAGTATTTGTAAAATTCTTTCAATCTCAATATCTTCTTCAATTTTTATATGATTAATTTTATTATTTAATTCAAATATACTTGTTGGCTCAATATATAAAGTAGAACCACTACTAGAAGTATCATGTATAAATCCTTTTATATAACTTCTATATTCTTCTTTAACAGGTATAACATATCTATTATTACGAATTGTAACAATTGGTTCCATTATATATTTAGCATAAGTACTAGAATGAATAAATCCATTTAACTTATCTTTAACTTCTTGCTCAAAGTTTTTTCTGTTTCTTCGTAAGCTAGCAAGCTTACTAGAAGCATTATCAGCAACGGAGTTTTCATCAATTATTTTATCAAAAATATTTTTTTCAATAGAAGGGTTTGAATAAAGAAAACTAAAATATTTTTCTAAATATTCAAAAGTAACAGAAGAATCATCGTAAAAATATTCTTTTAATTCTCTGCACATTTTTAAAAGCACGGCAAAATTAAGTAATCCTTTTATAGATAAAGTTTGATTACTTTCTAAAACTTTAATATATTTTTCTAATTCTTCAGTTTCATAAAATGGTGGAATACCTTTTTGATGTAAAAGTGTATCAGCTTGTTTGGTTTCGTTAAGCAAAACATCAACTTGTTCATAAGAAAAATTAGGAACTAATTGCTCACACAAATTTTTTCCTAAATAAGTTTTACAATATCCACCTAGTTTTTTTATAATTTCATTATATTCTAATTTATTTAAAATAGCGTCCATAATTATAACCTCACGTACATATTATGCCATAAAATACGTGAAAAAACAAGAAAAACAACATACTCAGGACAAAAAAAGAATAAAATGCTTAAAAATACTTGCAATTGCTATAAAAGTAGGGTATAATAATAATGCATATTGAATTACAAGAAGAGTGGGAACAAAGCCCACTCTTCTATCATGAAGAAAGGAGAAAGACGTTAAGAAGGGATGAAGATGTGTCCCCGAACTGACAAAAATGTCAGTTAAAGAAACGTCCCCAAACTGACATGGAGGAAAAAATTGAGGCTTTGATTGGTAAGACAATTGAAGATTTGGGCTATGAGCTTTATGATGTTATTTATGAGAAGGAAGCAAAGGACTTTTATTTGCGAATTTTTATAGATACACCTAATGGTATTAGTTTAGATGACTGTGAAAAGGTTAATGATGCAATAAACCCAATATTGGATGAGGCAAATTATATAAAAGATCAATATTTTTTAGAAGTTTCTTCACCAGGTGTGGAAAGAAGACTTAGAAAAAATAAACATTTTGAAGCAAGTATTGGTAAAGAAGTTGATGTTAATTTATATAGTCCTATAAAATTGAAACAAGATGAAATAAATGAAAAAAAGAAAAATACAACTAAAAATATATCTGGAATTTTAAAGGGTTTTGATGAAAGCAATATAACTCTAGAAATAGAATCAAATGAAGAAATAAAAATAGAAAGAAAAAATATTTCAAATATAAAAATTAAATTTAATTGGTAATAAGGGAGGAATTTGAAAAATGAAAAAGAAGGCAAATATACTTGCAATTGATAGCACTGAATTAATGATGGCTTTAGACGAACTTGAAAAAGAAAAAGGAATAAAAAAAGAAGCAATACTAGAATCTATAGAAACTGCTTTAGTAACAGCATATAAAAGAAACTTCGATTCAGAAGAAAATGTTAAAGTTACTATGGACGGACAAACTGGAGAAATTCATATATATGCTGTAAAAGATGTCGTAGAAGAAGTTGAAAATCCTAATACACAAATTTTACTAGCAGATGCTAAAAATATAGATAGCAAATTATTAGTTGGAGATAAAGCTGAAATTGAATTAATGCCTAAAAACTTTGGAAGAATTGCAGCTCAAACTGCAAAACAAATTATAGTTCAAAAAATTAGAGAAGAATCTAGAAATCTAGTATTTGATGAGTTTAATGAAAGAAAAGGCGAAATAGTTTCTGGTATAGTTCAAAAAGCAGATGGAAACATAGTAGTATTAGACTTAGGAAAATTAGAAGCTGTTATGCCAGCTAAAGAACAAGTTCCAACTGAACATTACCATGTAAATGACAAAATTAGAGCATATATTGTTAATGTAGAAAAAGGATTAAAAGGTGCTCCACAAGTTACTGTTTCAAGAGCTTGTAGTGATTTTGTAAGAAAATTATTTGAACTTGAAATTCCTGAAATTTATGAGGGAGTTATTGAAATAAAAAGTGTATCAAGAGATGCTGGAAATAGAAGCAAAGTTGCAGTATATTCACCTAATGAAAATATTGACCCAGTTGGTTCTTGTGTTGGACAAAAAGGAATTCGTATTCAAAACATTATAAATGAACTTAATGGAGAAAAGATTGATGTTATTGAATGGAATCAAGATCCTGCAATTTATATTTCTGCAGCATTATTACCTGCACAAGTTATGGCAGTTGATGCTCATGAAGATGAAAAATTTGCTCAAGTAATTGTACCAGATGATCAATTATCATTAGCAATTGGTAAAGCTGGTCAAAATGCAAGACTTGCAGCTAGATTAACAGGATGGAAAATAGATATAAAGAGTGAAACTCAATTTAGAGAAATGTTATCAAAACAACAAGAGTCAGATGAAGAAACAAAAACAGAGGAATAATGAATAAAAAGTATAAATACATTAAAAATAAAGGAAGTGAGCATTTTGAAAAAAATACCTAGTCGAACTTGTATAGGGTGTGGAGCTCAAAAAGGCAAAAATGAGCTTATACGTATTGTGAAAAATCAATCAGGAGAAATAAAACTTGATAAAACAGGTAAATTACCGGGTAGAGGCGCATATATATGTGATAAATCAGAATGTTTAGAATTAGCAATACGTTCTAAAAAACTTGAAAAAGCATTTGAAACAAAAATAGAGGAAAGTGTTTATGAAAGTTTAAAAAATACTATAAATCAAGGAGTATAAAATTTGGTTAATAATCAAAAAATATGTGGGCTAATAGGACTAGCAACCAAGGCTGGAAAAATAGTTGCTGGAACAGATGCGTGCTTACAAGAAATAGATAAAAGAAATGTTAAACTATTAATATTAGCAATAGATGCATCTGACAGAACTAAAAATGTATTTAAGGAAAAATGCAAGCAATTAAATATTAATATATATGAAAAACTGACAATTAATGAAATTAGTAATTCGATTGGAAAATCAAATAAGGCTGTTTTGGGCATTAAAGATAATGGTTTTGCAAAGGCGATGAACAAAATAATTAATGGGGGGTGAAATGATTGGGTAAACTTAAAGTACATGAACTTGCTAAAGAGTTAGGGTTAGAAAGTAAAGAACTAATAAAAAAAGCAAAAGAAGTAGGTATTGAGGTAACAAGTCATTTAAGTTCTTTGGAAGAAGAACAAATACAAAAAATAAAAAATATTTTTGAAAATAAGGGAGTAAAATCACAAAAAGGTATGGAGCAAGAAAAAAATAAAGAAAAGAAAGAAAAAAATACTAAAAAAGAAACTACACCAGTAATTATAAGACGTGAAGTTATATTAGCTGATGAGGAAAAACAAGAAAAGAAACAAGAAAAAACAGAAAGAAAAGATGTTGGTTTTGTTGAAAGAAAAAACAATAAAGATTTTAATATTGTTTATAGAAAACAACCTGTAAAACCAATGACTGTAAGTGAGCTATTTGGATTAAAAACAGAGAAAAAAGAAGAAAAAGCTCCTGAGCCAATAAAAGAAGAACCTAAAGTAGAAGAAAAAAAGGTAGAAGAGAAAAAGGAAGAAATTAAACAACAAGCAAAACCTGTAGAAGTAAAACCTACAGTTACTTCAAATGCAGAAAACAAAAACAATTACCCTAATCGTGAAAAAACAAACAATCAATATCAAGGAAATCGTTTTGAAAATCGCCAAAACAATAATTCAGGCTCAAACAATTATCAAAACCGTTATGATAATAATCGCCCAAATAGATTTGGAAATAACCAAAATAATGGAAATTATGAAAATCGCCAAAGAGACAATAGATTTGATAATCGCCAAGGAAATAATAGGTTTAATAATAACCGCCAAAATGGAGATAATAAATTTAATAACCAAAATAGAAACGGACAAAGACCATTTAATAGAAATAATGGAAGACCTTTAGATAATTATGGAATTGATAAAAACATTAAAGATATAATGGCTACAGAAATAGTTGAAAAAGAAGATAAAAGAGATATTAGTACAAGAGCAATTGACAAAGAAAAAGCAAATCGTTATGAAGATAATAAAGCTAAAAAAGGAACTAAGGCAAAGAAAAATGACCGTTTTAGTGAAGATTTTAATGAGGGTAAATTAAAAGATTTAAAACAAGTTGATAAATTATCACACATGTTTAATGAACAAGAAGGCGGAATGCTTGACTACTATGACCTTACAACAGCAAGAGGAAAGAAAAATAAACGTAAGCCACAAAAAGATGAAGAAAGAACAAAACAAAAAATATTTGAATTAACAGAAATTACAATTCCTGAAATGATTACAGTAAAAGACTTAGCTGCTGAAATGAAAAAAACAAGTGGAGAAGTTATAAAGAAGTTATTTAACTTAGGAATTATGGCTACAATTAATAATACAGTGGACTTTGATACAGCATTTTTGGTAGCTCAAGAATTTGGAATTACAGCTAACAAGAAAGAAGAAGTAAAAGAAGAAGATATTTTATTTGATGATACTGAGGATAAACCAGATGAATTAGAGCCTAGACCACCAGTAGTTGTAGTTATGGGACACGTTGATCATGGTAAAACATCACTTTTAGATGCTATTCGTAGTACAAATGTTATTGAAGGTGAAGCAGGAGGAATTACTCAACATATTGGTGCTTATAAGGTAAATATAAATGGAAGAGAAATTACATTTTTAGACACGCCTGGCCATGAAGCATTTACAGCAATGCGTGCTAGAGGTGCTCAAATTACAGATATTGCAATTCTTATTGTTGCAGCAGATGATGGTGTTATGCCACAAACAGTTGAAGCTATAAACCATGCAAAAGCAGCAGGAATTCCAATTATTGTTGCAGTTAATAAAATTGATTTGCCAGGTGCAAATGTTGAAAAAATAAAACAAGAATTAATGGAATATGAACTAGTACCAGAAGAATGGGGTGGAGATACAATTTATGTTCCAATATCTGCTAAAAAGAAAATAAACATTGATAATTTATTAGAAATGGTATTATTAGTAGCTGATATGAAAGAATTAAAAGCAAACCCTAATAAACAAGCTAAAGGAACTGTTATTGAAGCAAGACTTGATAAAGCTAAAGGACCTATTGCATCAATGCTTGTACAAAGAGGAACTTTAGACGAAGGAGATACAATAGTTGTTGGTAAATCTATTGGTAGAATTCGTGTAATGAAAAATGATAAAGGCCAAAGAGTTAAAAAAGCAGGACCTTCAACACCTGTTGAAATAATGGGATTAACAGAAGTTCCAGAAGCTGGAGATACTTTCTATGAAGTAAAAGACGAAAAAATGGCTAAACATTTAATTGAAAGAAGAAAACGTCAAGAAAGAGAACAAATAATAAACGAAAATAGCAAGGTAACATTAAGTAACCTATTTGAAAAAATGGAAAGTGAAAACCTAAAACAATTAAACATTATAGTAAAAGCAGATGTACAAGGTACAGCTCAAGCATTAAAACAATCGCTTGAAAAATTATCTAATGACGAAGTAAAAGTTAAGGTAATACACGCTGTAGCAGGAGCTGTAACAGAATCTGATGTTCAACTTGCAAAAGCAGGAAAATGTATTATTATTGCATTTAACGTAAGACCTGTTAATACTGCAAAAGACATGGCAGAAAAAGAAGGAGTAGAAATTAAACAATACTCTGTTATATATCAAGCAATTGAAGATGTTCAAGCAGCTATGAAAGGAATGTTAGACCCAGTTTATGAAGAAAAAATAATAGGTAATGCAATTGTAAGACAAACATTTAAAGTTTCAGGAGTTGGAACAATTGCTGGTGTATTTGTAACAGATGGAAAAATTGAAAGAAATGCAGGAGTAAGAGTAATACGTGAAAATGTAGTTATACATGATGGAAAACTAGTATCATTAAAACGTTTCAAAGATGATGCAAAAGAAGTTACAAAAGGCTTTGAATGTGGTCTTCAAATTGAAAATTACAATGATGTTAAAGAAGATGACACATTAGAATTTTACGTAATGGAAGAAGTTAAACGTTAAAAGGAGAGAAAACAATGCCAAAAAATGAGGCAAGACTTAATAGAGTTAATGAAGAATTAAAAAAAGAAATTAGCCGTGTACTTACTTTTGAGCTTAAAAACTCAAAAGTAACAGGGCTAGTTAGTGTAACAAAAGCTAAAATAACACCTGATTTTAAATATGCTAAAGTTTATGTAAGTATTTTAAATTCTAAAAGTATTGGCAAAACAATGGAAGGACTAAAAGAATCTTCAGGTTTCATTCGTAGTCAAGTTGCAAAAAACATAAACTTAAGAATCACACCAGAGCTTATATTCGAACTAGACGATTCTTTAGAATATGGAGCTAAAATTGATAGCATATTAAATGAGTTAAAGAAAAATAATTAGAATAGAGGTATAAAATGACTTTAGATAATATTTTAGAACAAATAAATAAAGCAGAAAAAATAGTAATATTGACACATGAAAACCCAGATGGAGACGCAATGGGTAGTAGTTTAGCAATGTATCAAGCATTAAAGAACTATGGTAAAAATCCAGATATAATAATTCCAGAACATCCAAGAGCATTTGATTGCTTACCATGTATTGATGAAATCAAAACAGAAAGTGATATAGAGCAATATGATTTAGCAATATCACTAGACTGTGCATCTATAAAGATGTTAAATGGATTTGCTAAATACTTTGAAAACGCAAAAGTTAAAGTATGTATAGATCATCAC
>CAKPKQ010000029.1 GCA_934167305.1 uncultured Clostridia bacterium
CTACTATGGTGTCTCAATATACTTTAAAATTGATAGATAAGAAATTATTAGAAAATAAATTGAAGGAAATTACGAAAAATGTTGAAGAAAATAACAACAAATAAATTTGTGGTCTTAAGTAGCTATTGCAGAAGAAGACAGATATGCTAAGCAAATCGAGAAAGACAAAGAAATATAGTAGCGGAGCACAGCGTGCTCCACTAAGATAATATAAAAAATCATAAGGGGAAAATTAAAAATGAAGAAAAATAAAATTGTATCTATAATATGTGGAATAGGAATAATTATAACAACAATAATTATGATCATTCGCTTACCACTAATAGCACAAGAATTTTCAATACACCAAACAGACTGGAGCTTGGATGTTGAAAGTGCTGTGCGCATGACAGCAATTATGTATGGAGTGGTTATTTGCATTTTTACTATTATTTTAGTATTAGCAAATGTTTTGAAAAATAAAATAAACAACAATACGTAAATCTCGTAGCGGAGCACACTGTGATCCATTAAAATAATGTAAAAAATCATAAATGGGAAAATCAAAAATATTGAAAATAAAATTGAATTATAATATAATGCAATTAACCCAAATAATTAATGATTGGAGGCATAAATATGCGGCAATTGAAGCCTTTTATGGTTGGATTTTCAGGTACGCCTGAAGCAGGTAAAACTACAGCAATTATGCTAGTAGCAAAAATGCTTGAAAACAAAGGCTATAAAACCATGATCCTTGAAGAATCCGCGGAAAGTTTGCCTCGAGAGTTTACAAAAGGAACCTTTGAAGCAAATTTGTGGATGCACTTAATAACACAAGCAGGTATCTTAAAAGCACAGTATTCAGATACTGATATTGTACTCATTGACAGAGGCATTATCGACAGCAAATTTTACGCGTGGAAATTTATTGAGGAGGGAAAATGTTCAGCAGAACAATTTAGTGAGTTTCAGAAAACTTGTCTGAGTAAAATAACTCTTGACTTGTTAATAAGTGTTTTTGTACTGCCAGAAACAGCTATTCAGCGTAGAGGAGGAGAAGGTAGACTAGTAACTAAAAAATATGTAGAAGTTTATAATAGTTTGTTTATGAAATTCTTGGTCACAATACCTACAAAAAAGAAATTAATTAAATCAGATGAGCTTAATCCAATGGAATTAAGCAATGTAATCTTTGACATTATTTTAAATGAAATACCGTAAGAGCAAATAGCACAAAGGCAAATTGGCTTTTGTGCTACTTTAATAATATAGGAGACAACTTTATGAATAAATTTTTAGAAAAAATAAATAAAATATGTGAAGAAAATAAAAGAGTAGCAATATTTATAGATATGGATGGAACAATAAATGTATATAATGTATACCCAGAAGAAATTGTAAAACAGAAAATGCAAGAAGAATATAGTGAAACAGAGCCAGCACAATATATAATAGATATATTAAAAGATATAAGTAGGATATCTAACATTGACTTATATATATTATCTTTATCTAAATCAGTAAAAATAACAAAAGAAAAAAAAGATTGGTTAAAAAAATATGTACCATTTATTAATGAAGAAAATTGGATAATAATAACAAAAGAACTAAATGAGTATTCAAGTGAAAATAGAGATATAGTAAAAGCACAAAAAATAAAAGATTTAGAAAATAAATATGATTATTTTATATTATTAGATGATGACCATAAAATATTAAAAGAAGCACAAAAAATAGTTGGTAAAAACTTCAGTCCATTTCATATTTCTTCAGTGCTAGTATAAGGAATATGTACAGATACATTAAAAAAGTGACAGAAAATTGCTCTCTGTCACTTATAAAAGGATTACAATTTGTCTACGATTTCAAGAAAGTTTTTAATAACTTCTTTCTTGGCCAAAAGTTCTTCAGGGTTGAAGCCAAGTGATTCGATGGAATCTGTGGCTTTGCAGAATTCTTCAATTGCCTGACGGTTTTGAAGAATTGTGAAAGCTAATGGATCAGGAGTGAGCTCAACCTTTTCTTCTATGTGCTCTTCAATTTCTGTTTGAACAGTTTCAGATTGCACAGTAGTTTCCGTATTTTCGTCTTGTGGCGAAAGAGTAAAAGGAAGTTCCTCCTCGCTAATGTCCAGATTTTGATAGTGTTTACACAAATTATCAAAAATATCTCTGATTTGCTTGATGAATGATTTAAGAACAGTGGATTCAGCATAGCTAAACCCGAGTTCGCGAATACCTCCAAAGTAATTTGCTTCTTTATCGCTATTCAAAAGAAACAGGGTCCGATCAACCAAAATTATATTTTGCTTGATATAAGTCATTGCAACATTGGTTACAACAACTGCAACAATGGGGTTTACTTCTGCAAATGCGTCATATGACTGTTTGCAGGCATCTGGAATATATACCCGAGGAAAACCTGGATGAGTGATAGTATATTGAGAACGCAGTTCTCTCCATGCTAAAAGCTTAAAGTTAGATGAATTTGCGTCTTCACTTGGTTCGTTAGCTTCAATATACCTTTTCCAAAGGTAAGCTACTGCTTGATCTTCTTGTAGTGTGAATAAATGCTCACATTCGCTGATAACCTGATTTTGTGCTTCGATGCTGGGGCAAGCCTTGATGAATTTGTTACGAAGCTGAAATTTTGACATTTTGAATATCTCCTTTTATATGTAATTTTGAATGTACGATATTATTATTATATCAAAAATACCAATTTATGTCAACTAATAAGCGGGATTTATCAATCGTGCCAAAGAGCATGTGAGTAATAAAAAACATAAAAAAACTATTGAAAAATAAAATTGATTATAGTATTATAATTACAGTAACAGATCAAAAGAAAATAAATAAAGAGGAACCAAATATGATAAAAGCTGAAAGCATTGCGAGAGTACACACACACACACACACGTAACTTATTAGAAAATAAACAAGCTAAGAGATTAGCTTTATTAGTTGAATATAGAAAACAGACTATTAGGATATAAAAATAGTCTGTTTTTATTGCGCTTAAAGATTCAGAAGGAGGTAGTAACATAAACAAATAGAATGCTACAAGCAAATGAAAAAAGGAGGAAAATAAAAAATGAAATTAAAAGAAAATGGTAAAAATTTAAAAGAAAATGGTATTACTCTAATAGCACTAATAGTAACTATTGTAATATTATTAATCTTAGCAGGAGTAACACTAAATGCAGTATTTAGCGATAATGGAATAATAAAAAAGGCACGAGATGCACAAACCAAAACAGACCAAGGAGTGCAAAAAGATTTAGAACCAATGGGAGCATTAGAAGATTTAATAAATAAAAATGCAGGTGAAAATAATCAGGGAGAATTTACACAAGATGTAACAGTAATAACAGCTAGTCCTACAATTGAGGAAGGAAAAAGTATAAAAATAACAAATGACATAATATACGAAAATTATACTAGTACAACGGTACGTGATGCAGTAAAAAAATTTAATGAAGGAAAAATATCAAGGACAAGCGATTTGATGGCTGAATTAGAAGTTAATGTTACAGAGCCAGTAACAACAAATAAAGGAAATCAAATAGACTTAGATAGGTTGAGAACGCTAACACTATTTAGAGATATATATATTACAGACGGAAATAATAAAAGTTATACATTAGAAGGAATTATTAAACTGAAATATAAAGAAAGTTTAATGAAAAATCTTGAAACTGAAATGAGAGATATTATAGTTATTGGAGTAGATTCTTATACTGGCAAAGTATATTATTATGATTTAGAATCTTATGATAAAAATACTGGTGAAATAAGTTTTGAAATAGAAGCTTATGGTCCAATAATAATTTTGACTAAAACAGAAGATGAATTCACACAGACAGTTAATGTAATAAATGGTTTGGAAAATATTGAAGAAGGAAAACAACTAGAGATTACTAATGACATGATGTATTATGATTATTCAAATGGAACTGTAGCTGAAGTGACATCTATGTTTGATTATGGCGAGATATCAAGTATACAAGAGTTATATACTCGTTTAGGGGCTTCTACTAATAATATAGAATTATCAAAATTAAGAGCAGTAACTTTATTCAGAGATATATACATTACAGATGGGGAAAATAGAGAGTATATAGATGGAACTAGTATTGAAATAAGCTATAAAGAAAAATTTATGAAAAAAATTGAAGATGGTGAAGAAATTATTATATTAGGTATAAATAAAGAAGATGAAAGTATAAATTTATATGAAGCAGTGGATTATAACAATGTAACTGGTGAAATAACATTTGAAATAGAAAATCTCGGTCCAATACTAATCTTGGCAAAAAAATAATTGTAAAAACTGTATAAAAATTAATATTCAAAAAATATTTCCTTATGGTAAAATAAATTTATCATAATGGAAATATTTTTTTCAATATACAAAAAGCTAAATTACATTGTAGGTTTTTATTAATATATAAAGAAGTTGCCTTTTATAAGATTATATGATATTATTGCAAAAAAATAGATGAGTAGAATTTGCTAGATATGGTAGAAAAAACATTATATATTATTAAGTTACTTAATTTATAATATTAATGCAAAAATGATATTAAAAACAAAGATTAAAACAAGTTTATGGCTAAATTGATAATAAAAACCTTAATAGAAAGAAGGAAAAACATGAAAAAAATAGTTTTAATAGATGGAAATAGTATATTAAATAGAGCATTTTATGGAATTATGGGTAATAAAATGTTAATGACAACAGATGGTAAATATACAAATGCTGTATATGGATTCTTGGCTATACTTTTTAAGGTATTAGAAGATATAGAGCCAGAATATTTAATGGTAACATTTGATTTAAAAGCACCAACAGCTAGACATAAATTATATGATGGATATAAAGCTAATAGAAAAGGTATGCCAAATGAACTTGCAGAGCAAATGCCTATATTAAAAGATATATTACGTTCAATGAATATAGCTATTATAGAAAAAGAAGGCTATGAAGCTGATGATGTTTTAGGAACTATGGCCAAAAAGGCAGAGAAAGATGGATTTGATGTAACAATAGTATCAGGAGATAGAGATACATTTCAGCTTACATCAGAAAAAATAAAAGTAAGAATTCCTCATACAAAAGTAGGTAAAACTGAAACAGAAACATTTGATGAAAATGCAATAATTGAAAAATATGGAGTAACTCCAAAACAATTAATAGAAGTAAAAGGATTACAAGGAGATACATCTGACAACATTCCGGGGGTACCAGGAATAGGAGAAAAAACAGCACTAGAATTAGTAAAAAAATATAAGTCTATTGATGGATTATATGAAGCAATTGAAAAAGGTGAAGATGATTTAAAACCAAAAACAAAGGAAAAACTGATAGAAAATAAAGAACTAGCTGAAATGTCAAAATTTTTAGGAACAATAAATTTGGAAGTTCCAATAGACGAAAATCCAGATGAATTTAAAATTAAAGAATGGAACAAGGAAGAAGTTCTTAACAAATTTAAAGAATTAAATTTTAACAGATTTATTGAAAGATTTAACTTGAAATCTGAAGAAAAAGTTAAAACAAATATAGCAGAGTTGTTAAATATAAAAACTATAACTCAAAAAAGTGAGATTGAAGAGCTTATACACAAAATAAAAGAAAATAAACAAATGACATTTATATTAGGCTTAAAAGAAGAAAATAATAATGAATTAATAATAAAAAAGAAAATAACTTCAATATATACATATATTGAAGACATTGTATATGAGATATTGAATAAAAATAATGAACTTGAACTTTATTTTAAAGAAATATTTGAAGATGAAAATATAAAAAAATATAGTTATCATCTAAATGAAATTTATGTAATATTAAAACAAAATGGAATATCAATAAAAGGAGTAAAATTTGATGCTGAAATTGCAGCATATATTTTAAATCCAAGTAATAATCATTACAAATTAGAAGAACTATCAAATCAATATTTGAATATTGATATACCAGAATATTTAGAATCGGTCGGAATAAAAAACGACAAACCAACTCAGATAACACTATTTGAGCAAGCAGAAGAAAAAGTTGATAGTGAAAAATATAAAAATGCAATATATGTTTATACTGTATCTAAGCTTGTAGATACAATGACAAAAAAATTAACAGAAATAAATTCATTAGAACTATTTGAAAATATAGAAATTCCACTAATTACAGTATTGGCAGAAATGCAATATGCTGGAATATATGTAGACAAACAAGAACTTGTTGAATTTGGATATAAACTTAAAGAAGAAATTGAAACAATAAAACAAGAAATATATAATTTAGCAGGAGAAGAATTTAATATAAATTCTACACAGCAACTCGGAATAGTTTTATTTGAAAAGCTAAAATTACCTGTATATAAGAAGACAAAAAAAGGCTATTCAACAGATGTAGATATATTAGAAAAATTAAAAAGTGAACATCCAATTATAGAAAAAATATTAGAATATAGAGGTTTGATGAAACTAAATTCAACATATATAGAAGGACTAATAGTGTATATAAATGAATATACTCATAAAATACATTCATATTTTCATCAAACAATAACAGCAACAGGAAGAATAAGCTCGACAGAACCTAATTTGCAAAATATACCAACAAGAGCAGAACAGGGAAAACAAATAAAAAAAGCATTCAAAGCACAAGAAGGTAATGTGTTTATTGACGCAGATTATTCTCAGATAGAATTAAGAATTTTAGCACATATTTCAAATGATGAAAATATGAGAACGGCATTTTTAAATGATGAAGATATTCATAAACAAGTTGCTTCGAAAGTATTTAATGTTCCATTAGAAGAAGTAACAAAAGAGCAAAGAACAGCTGCTAAAGCTGTCAATTTTGGAATTGTTTATGGAATAAGTGGATTTGGCTTAGCAGAACAATTAGGTATAAGCCGTAAAAAAGCAGAACAATATATAGAACAATACTTGGAAAAGTATAAAGGTGTAAAAAAATTTATGGATGAAATTGTAGAACAAGCAAAAAAAAATAGCTATGTAGAAACACTATTTCATAGAAGAAGATATATACCAGAGCTTTCATCAAACAATTATATGGTAAGGCAGTTTGGAGCAAGAGCTGCAATGAATACCCCAATTCAAGGAACTGCAGCAGATATTATGAAAATTGCAATGATAAAAGTGTATTACAAATTAAAACAAGAAAATTTAAATGCAAATTTAATTTTGCAAATTCATGATGAACTTTTAATTGAATGTAAAATTGAAGATAAAGAAAAGGTAAAAGAAATATTAAAAGAGAGTATGGAACAAGCAACAAGTTTAAGTATTCCACTAGAAGTTGAATTATCAGAAGCATATAACTGGTATGAAGTAAAATAATTACAAAAGAGAAATTTTATTAAAGGAGAGAAATTTGACTAAGTTAAAAAAAATAGCATTATTAATAATGTTTACAATATTAATTATATGTTTTCTATTAATTTATGTCTTTGACATAGCAAAATTACTACATCCAAAAAAATATGAGCAATATGTAAGCAAGTATTCAAGAGAATATGATGTTGATGAACTTTTAATATATGCAATAATAAAAATTGAAAGTAATTTTAATGAAAATGCAAGTTCACATGTAAATGCAATAGGACTTATGCAGCTTATGGAAAACACGGCAATTGATATAAATAATAAGATTAACGAGGAACAAATTACAGAACAAGAAATGTATGATCCAGAAACCAACATAAAACTTGGTACATGTTATTTTTCAATGTTACTAAAAAAGTATGGTAATATAGGTTTAGCATTAGCAGCATATAATGCAGGTATGGGAAGAGTGGATGAATGGATAAAAAACGGAACAATACAACAAGATGGTTCGGATTTAGAAAATATTCCATTTAAGGAAACAGATTTATATGTGAGAAAAGTAATTAATAATTATGAAAAATATAAGAAAATTTATGACAAAAGTACTTGAAATAAAAACAAAGGTGTAGTATGCTAAAAATATAAAAATCAAAAGAAAAGAGGAAAGTTACAAATGAAATTTAAAGGTCAAAAAGGTATAACTTTAATAGCACTTGTAGTAACAATTGTGGTGTTACTAATATTGGCAGGAGTTGGTATAAATGCTGTTTTTAGTGATAATGGAATAATAAAAAGAGCTAATAGTGCACAGGAAAAAATAGATAGAGCTAAACAAGGGGATATAAGCGGAATAGACGATTTAAACAAAGTTATAAATGAACATGCAGGTGCACTTTCAAATTTAAAATCATATTCTGAAGTTGCTAAAAATGATGATGGTACAGTAAAAGCAAATTCAAAATATAAAGACAGTGAAAACAATATAGCTGTAATTCCAACAGGATATAAAGTATCAGATGTTGCAACTGAACAAACAATTTCTAAAGGCTTAGTAATAAAAGATGCTTCAAATAATGAATTTGTATGGATACCTGTTAGTAATGTGGGTGAATACAAAAGAACTGCATGGAATAACGAAACTTTAAAAGATATAGTAGAAACAGATGAAGAGAAGGAAAATTCATATTACCAAGGAATAAAAAATTCAGGGTCATCTGGAATAGAAGATGGTGGTGGAATACTAGGACAGAGTGACGTTAAAATACAAAAAGCAATGATAGTTATGGATATATTATCTTCTTTTGATGATGATACAAGCATTGAAAAATATGGTGGATTTTATATGGGTAGATATGAAGCAAGTTATAATTCAACAACTGGAAAAGTAGAAACACAAAAAGGTAAAACTCCATATACGAATATTGATATATCAAAGATTAAATATGGCGTGCCACAGCAAGAGCTACTGGAACAAGAAAATCAATCAAGTACATCAACAAATTACTTTCAAGGTAATGCAAAAATCACAAAATTAGCAATTCATAGGCCGGGAGATTCTTCAGGCTCTGGAAC
>CAKPKQ010000030.1 GCA_934167305.1 uncultured Clostridia bacterium
TGACAGTCGAAAAAATATAAAAGGAGAAATAAAGTGGAAGAGGAAGTAAAATTATCTTTTTGGAAGAAACTAAAAATAAGCATATTTGGATTAGAAGAATACAAGAAATTAGTATTACAAAAAACAAGTAAAACAATAGCTTATATTGTGATACTAATATTAATTTTTGCTTCCTTGTTAAGCTTGGCAGTTACTTATAAATTTACACGAAAAGTAAGCGAAGTAAAGCAATATATAGAAACAAATGTAGAAACACTCCAATTCGATAATGGAAAAATTACAATAAATGAAAAAGAAAACGACCAATTGGACATGCTGTTTGACGGAAAAGTTATTATAGATACAAAAGAGGACTTAGAGGAAGAACAAATAAATAAATATGAAGAAGAGCTAAAAAACTATTATAATGGAATCATAATCTTACAAGATAGGGTAATAATTAGGTCTAATTCTACTGATGTATTAGCAACTATATCATTAAATGATCTTTCAAATAAATTCAACATAGTAAAATTCGACAAACAAAATATAATTGAATTGTTATCTGGAAAAGATTTATATATAGCATTTTATATAACAATGTTTATATATTTATTTATAATATATTTATCAACGGTACTACTAGATGCAATTCTTTACTCAATATTTGGATATGTAACAGGTTTAATATCAAACTTAAAAATAAGATATAGAAATGTATATAATATTGCAATATATAGTTTAACATTACCTATAATATTAAATTTAATTTATGCAATAGTAAATGTTTTAACAGGATATACGGTAAAATATTTTTCAATTTTATATGCAGCAATTACATGTATTTATATTGTTGCAGCAATATTAATAATTAGATCAGAAATTATAAAAAAACAAATTGAACTTTCAAGAATTCTAGAAGAGCAAGAAAAAGTAAAACAAGAAATGGAAGAACAGGAAAGACAAAAAAGAGAAGAAGAAGAAAAAGAAAGAATACGTAAAAAAGACGAAAAACAAAGGCAAGAAGAAAAAAAGCAAAAACAAAATAAAAAAGCTCCAAAAGATGGAGAAAACCCAGAACCACAAGCTAATATTAAAACAGAGGAACTTTAAATAAAGGAGATATTATAAAATGGACAATGACAACAAAAAGCCAAATAAAAAATCAGCTAGATTTTATTATTTAGTTGCTGGTGTTATATTAATTATAGCAATTGCAATAGCTACAATGATTGTTGTAAATTCTAAAAAAGATGAAGATAACAAGATAATTAGCTATACCGATCTTATCAAACAAGTAGATGAGGGAAAAATTGAAAAAGTCGAAATGACAGTAGGAAGTACATCTATTAAAGTAAAAGTAAAAGATGTAGAAGAAGAAAAAAACGCAATGGTTCCAAACACTCAAGCTTTTATAGAATTAATTCAAGATCAAAAATTAAAAGGTAATGACATAGAATTAATTCAAAAACAACAAAATGTATTTTATAAAGCATTTGACTATGTATTTTCACTATTGCCAACAATATTACTAATAATATTATTTGTTGCAGTATTTAAAATGCAAGGTTTAGGAGACAAAGGCAAAGTATATGATGCAGAAACAACAAAATCAAAAATTAAATTTGATGATGTAGCAGGTTTAGACGAAGAAAAAAGTGAAATGATAGAAATTGTAGATTTCTTAAAAGAACCTAAAAAATTCTATGAGATGGGTGCGAAAATCCCTAGAGGTGTTTTACTTTGTGGACAACCAGGTACTGGTAAAACTTTAATAGCAAAAGCAATTGCAGGAGAAGCAAAGGTTCCATTTATATCAATGAGTGGTTCTGAATTCATAGAAATGTTTGCTGGTTTAGGAGCGTCGCGTGTTAGAAAGCTATTTGAAAAAGCTAAAAAAATCGCACCATGTATAGTGTTTATAGATGAAATAGATGCCATTGGCTCAAGAAGATCAAGTGGAAGTGGTGCTGAAACAGAAAACAACCAAACTCTAAACCAATTATTAGTTGAAATGGATGGATTTGACACAGAAGAAACAATTATTGTTTTGGCAGCAACAAATAGACCAGAAATGCTAGACAAAGCATTACTAAGACCAGGAAGATTTGATAGACAAATTACAATAGCTCTTCCAGATATGAAAGGAAGAGAAGAAATACTAAAAATTCATGCAAAAGATAAAAAATTTGCAGAGAATGTTAGTATGAAAGATATTGCAGGAGATACAGCAGGATTTACAGGAGCTGAACTTGCTAATATTTTAAATGAGGCAGCAATTATCGCTACTATCAAAAGACATAAAGTAATAACACAAAATGATATTGAAGATGCAGTTAAAAAAGTAACAGTGGGATTAGAAAAACAAAGTAGAGTAATATCTGAAAAAGATAAAAGATTAACAGCTTTCCATGAAGCAGGTCATGCAATTGTAAGTAGCCAACTAGAAACACAAAAAGATATAAAAGAAGTTTCAATTATACCTCGTGGAGTTGCAGGTGGTTATACTATGTATAAAACAAATGAAGATAAGTATTACATTTCAAAAAGAGAAATGGAAGAAAAATTAATTGCATTACTTGGAGGAAGAGCTGCCGAAAAATTAGTATTAAATGATATATCAACAGGTGCAAGTAATGACATTGAAGTAGCAACTCAAATAGCAAAAGATATGATTATAAAATACGGAATGAGTGAAAACTTAGGCCCAATTTCAATAAATACAGAAAAAGATCCATATGAATTACAATTATTAGGTGAAAAATTTGGAGATGCAATTGGTGCAGAAGTTAAAATTATGCTAGATACAGCATATGCAAAAGCTCAAGAAATTTTGAATAACAATATGGATAAATTACATGCGGTTGCAGAAGTTTTAATACAAAAAGAAATTATCTCGGCAGAAGAATTTGAAGAGATAATAAAATAGAAAAACGTGCCAATGGGGACGGAGAATATTGGCACATTTTAGAATTTAATTTTGTTATTCTTCATTAATAGTCAAATGTGCCAATATTCTCCGTCCTCATTGGCACGTTTTTATTATTCAAATAATTTAAAATACCAGCATCAGTCTTAAAACAAAACTTCAATGAACAACTACAAAGCTGTTGATATTTATATTTAAATTTCTTATTAATTTCTCTATCACCATATTTCCCATCACCGATAATAGGGTAACCAATATGAGCCAAATGAGCCCTTATCTGATGAGTTTTACCAGTATGTAAATTAACATCTAGCAAACTGGTATTATTTTTACTATTAGAGCTAATTACTTTATATGAAGTAATAATTTTTTCATACCCTTTTTTAGGAATATCAGAAATATATACTAAAGATTTTTTTGCATCTTTAAAAAGATATGCAGTTAACGTATCTTCTTTTTTACAAGGAATACCATAAACTAAAGCCCTATAATGCTTTTCAATTTCACGATTTTTGAATTTATCTAACAAAATATTTAAAGCCTCTTCATTTTTGGCAAACAAAACTAATCCAGTAGTATTTCTATCTAAACGATGGCAAGGAAAGATAGAAGTACTGTTATAATATTTACAAAGTTCAGTAGTTAAGCTGTTCTCACCAACTACTTCAATTTCAGCAGGTTTATTTACAACCACAATATTATCATCTTCATAAATAATATCAATGTTAAAACTTTTATCCTTAAATAATTGCTCGTCAGGAATAAATACTTTTATGACATCACCAGAATGTAGAATAACATTATCAGAAACCCTAGTGTCATTTACTCTAACATCCCTTTTACGCAAAGCTTTATATAAAGTATTAAGCTTAAGCCCATCAAAATTATCTAGTAAAAAACTATTCAATTTTTTTCCATCATATTTTTTATTAACAACAATTTCTTTCATGTACTTTAGTATACACTCTTTTATGTATAATGTCAAAACAGTAACAAAAAAATGTGTCTAACATAAAATAAACCAAAAGGAGAAAAAATATGTGGGACTTTATATTTAATGTGATAATATGGGTATTGGCATTATATGGTTTAATTGAAATCATAAAAACAATAATTTATACATATACATATACAAATCTAAAACCAAATGGTACTTATATAATAATAGCGGTAAAAAATCAAGAGGATAAAATAGAAGGACTTTTAAGATCAGTATTATTTAAAATTACCTACGGAACAGAGGAATACATAAAAAATATTATTGTAGTGGATCTAAACTCAAAAGATGATACTAAAAAAATTATTGAAAAAATGAGTGAAGATAATGAAAACATCAAAGTGACTAGTTGGAAGGAATGCAGAGATTTATTTGACAATATAGATGACATATAAAATACACTTTAAATTATAAAAAAATAAGTAATTTAAAGTGTATTTTTTGAATATTACAATAGTAACTAAAAACTTACGGAAAAAAGAAAATTAAAACACAAAAATTGGAAAAATTTGTTTACAAAAAGGTTAAAATGTGATATAATACAAATGCTCGTCAAAGGAGAAAAAGTTTTTTATGGAGGGGTTAAATATGAAAAAAGCTTTAAACAAAAAAATAATGTTAATTACATTACTAACAATCACATTAATAACATTATTTCAAAGTTTTTCATTTGCCAAAAGTGAAAGCACACAAATGATAAAAAAAGGCGAAAAGGAGTATATAATTTATATTTCAAATTTACTAAATAGCAAATTTGAATTTGCATTCGCAAACAAAAAAGATGAAATTGAATCAAACCTAAAATTTTATGATTCAGCTGTAGATTCATCAGAAAATGGAAACAACATAGCATATGTTGATGAAAACATTTACAATACATATTTTGATGGAAAAGCTGAAACTTTTTTATGGGTAAAAGGAACTGAAATTAAAGCAGAAAAAATAGAATTATCTAATGCTTTAACTGAAGAAAACATTCAAGACTTAAACAAAGTTACAAAGAAAATTGCTATTAAAATTGGAAATGAAACCAAAACAGATAAAAATGAAGAAGGAACAGAAGTTACCTATACAAAGGGTACAATAATAATTGACGATAACTCAGAAACAAAATACACTTACAACATGGTACCAGTAAAAGCAGGTACAGACGAAGAAAAATTAGCAGACCTTGCAAATAAAATGAATAACTTAACAGATAAAAACATATTTGAAAAATTATCTGTATATAGTCAATTTAAAGAACTATACGAAAAACTTATACCAGCTGAAGGTTGGAAAGATGTAGAATCAAAAACAATCAAACAACCACAAGAATCAAAAAAAGGTGATAAATACTTAGTTTGGTTAAAAGCTGATAACACAATAGATCTTCAAATTATGACATCTAGTGAAGAATACAAAGAAAACGAAAAAACAGAAAACGTAATTGTAAAAGAAGTAACTAAAATGCCAGTTACAGGTGAAAGCTTAGTTTTATATATTGTAGCAGCTGTATTACTTGTACTAATTGTTACAATAGTAATTTTAAAAGTAAAAAATAAAAAATCAGATAAAAATGAGTAAGGTATGAAAAAAATAATATATAATATAACTTTAGTAATATTAGCCGTCACTTTCTTAGCAGTTGTATCAGTTATTGTTACTAAACGTACAAATAACCAAATAAAAGAAAAAGAGTTAACTAATGCGGTTTCAGATATCAAAATAAAGATTGAAGAAAATAAATCAGCATCAGTTAATGCCACTAAAAAAGTTGAAACAAAATATAAAGGGTATGATGTAGCAGGAATAATTAAAATTCCAAAAATCAACATTGAATATCCAATTATAGATAAAACAACTGACGCAACAATGGCATTATCAATTACAAAGTTTTGGGGCAATAATGTCAATGATGTGGGCAACTTTACAATGGCAGGTCATAATTATTTTGATGGAACAATGTTCAGTAGTACAAACAAACTAAAAATAGGGGATGTCATTGAAATGACAGATTTAGATGGATACACTATTGAATATGAAGTATTTGATAAATATGTTACTGACCCAAATGATATAAACTGCGTAAAAAGTGTTAAAGAAAATACGAGAGAAATTACTCTCATAACTTGCATTAACGGAAGAAGCAATAGGCTTATAGTAAAAGCAAGACAAAATATATAAAATTTGGTAAAAAGGGGGCACCAAAAAATGAAAGCTACACTCAGCTATAAGAGTAAGAGAAATATCATAATCGCTAGTGTAATAGTAGTATTACTAGCAGCTATTTCTACAGCAGGTTATTTCTATATAAAAGGAAATGACGAAACAGCAAGAGCATTTACACAAAATGAAATAACAAATGAATTAACACCAGGAGAACAAACACAAAACAATGGAGATCAACAAGAAAATCAACCACAAAATCCAGAACAACCAGCTACTCCAGGTGAGCAAAACAACAATGGTGGAGAACAAACAAATAACGGACAAAATCAAAACAATAACCAAAACAGACCAAACAACAATACAACAAATAATGGAAGTACACCAAACCAAACAACAGGTAATGTACCAAATCAAGAGTATGTAACAGAAAGAACTGAAGAAAGAACAACAATAACAAAAGAGTATTCAGTTGAATGGACACCAGAAAGCATAACAGCTAATGCTTCAGTACAAAATCTTAATATAATTCGTCCAATTATATCTGCAAACAAAAGCGCTGATAAAAATGCAGTTGTACCAGGCGAAACAATTACATACACAATAACTGTAACTAATACAGGAAATGCAGATGGAAAAGCAATTGTAAAAGACACTATTCCAGAAGCAACAGAATTTATTGAAAACAGTATTAAAGTTAATGGAGAAGACACAAACTATACAGCTCAAAACCTAGAAGAAGGAATTACCGTAGATGTTGCAAAACAAAATGAACAAGGTGAAGCTGGGACAGTTAAAGTTGAATTTAAAGTAAAAGTTTCTAACATATTTGCTCAATATGAAAAAGCAAGTATTATCAATCAAGCAACTGTAAACGAAGAAAAAACTAATGAAGTTAAAAATCCAGTTATAAAATTTGAAAAATCAGCAAATAAAGAAAAAGTAGAAGTTGGAGATACAGTAACTTATACTATAAGCATTGAAAACATTGGAGATGCTGAAGGAACAGTTATAGTAAAAGATACTATTCCAACAGGAACAAAACTTGTTGAAAATAGCACTATTAAATTAAATGGTGAAGATACAAATTATACAGAACAAATTTTGAATGACGGAATCGAATTAAAAGTAAAATCAGGAGAAAGACTAGAAATTACTTTTGAAGTAGAAGTTTTATCTGAAATAACAGAAGCAGTTAAAAACACAGCATATGTAAACGATATTCCAACAGAAACAATACCAACTCAAGTAGAATCTTTAATTAAATTTGAGTCAAATGGCGGAACATTAGTAGAAAGCATGAGTGGATATACTGGAGATGTAATAGAAAATAGAGAAATGCCAACAACAACAAGAGAAGGTTATACTTTTGAAGGTTGGTATGCAGAACCAGAATTAACAAACAAAGTAGAAACTTTACCAGAAAAATATCCAGCAGGAACAACAACATATTATGCAAAATGGACAAAGAACTCATACAAAATAACATACAAAATAGTAGGAGACTATTTTACAAATAACAACTACAAAGAAGAAACATTAGAGTATGGAGCACAAATAACACCAGAGGCAAACCCAACACAAGAAGGATACACATTTAGTGGATGGTTAGAAATACCAGAAACAATGCCAGCACATGATGTTGAAGTAGTAGGAAGCTATACAAAGAACTCATACAAAATAACATACAAAATAGTAGGAGACTATTTTACAAATAACAACTACAAAGAAGAAACATTAGAGTATGGAGCACAAATAACACCAGAGGCAAACCCAACACAAGAAGGA
>CAKPKQ010000031.1 GCA_934167305.1 uncultured Clostridia bacterium
CATGTTATAACAAAAAGTATGATAAATAACTATGTTAAGCATAGTGTTATTAAACCAGCTATTAATAAAAAATACAATAAAGAACATATTGCAAATTTATTTGTTATATGTATTCTTAAACCATTATATAGTATAAATGACATAGCAACAATGATAAAGTCTGCAACAAAAACCATTCCTATACAAACTGTATATAACAACTTTTGTGAGAGTTTAGAGAATGCCATCAGTGCTATATTTGCAGGGAAAGAATATATACCAGAAGAGCAGACTACTTTTGATAAATATGTTTTAAAAAGAGTAGTATATTCTTTTGCTAATAAACTATATACTGATAAAATATATTTAAATAAGTTTTAAAAAAGGTGCCAGAATAATGTAAAGTTATTCTGGCATTTTTAATAAAAAATATTGCCAATTAAAATATTTAAATATATAATTAATTAAACACAAAGGAGGGGGTAGTTTGAAAAAAATAAACACAACTTTAATGGGAACATTAATAGTAATATTTATACTTATTGTTTTAGCTGTGATAGTAGACAATAGTGATTTAACAGATAATAAAAAAAATAATATTACCAGTATATTTACTAAGGATACATTTAATATAATTGCAAGTCAAGAGAATAAAGATTTAGAAGAAGTAATTCAAAATTATGCAAAAAGCAAAAAATATAATGTAAATATAGAATATGCAGGTACATTAGAAATAATGGACAAGCTAAATAATGGAGAAAAGTATGATGCGGTTTGGATTTCAAATTCTATATGGCTTTATATGTTAGACAGCAATGTAAAAGTTTCAAATTCAAAATATACAAGCATAAATCCAATAGTATTTGGTATAAAAAAGTCAAAAGCACAAGAATTGGATTTTATAAATAAAACAATAAAAACACAAGATATAGTTGATGCAATTTCAAGTGGAAAATTAAAATTTAGTATGTCTAACCCTACAAGCACTAATAGTGGGGCGTCAGCATATTTAGGATTTTTATATACATTAGCTGGAAATCCAGAGGTACTAAAAAAGGAAAATTTACAAGATGAAAACGTGTCAAAAAAATTAACTACTTTATTTACGGGCTTAGAGAGATCATCTGGAAGTGAGGACTTCCTTGAACAACTATTTCTCAATGGAAATTATGATGCAGTTGTAACTTATGAGTCTTCAATTATAAACATAAATAAAAAATTACAACAAGATGGAAAAGAAACATTATATGCAATATATCCTGTAGATGGAGTTTCAATATCAGATTCACCATTTGCTTATATTGATAACAAAGATGAAAGGGCAAAAGAAATATTTTTAGATATACAATCTTACATATTAAGTAATGAGGGTCAAAAATTATTACAAGAAAAAGGAAGAAGAACATGGTATGGTGGAATAAATTCTAATGTAGATAAGAATGTGTTCAATCCTGACTGGGGCATTGATACAACAAAATATATTTCACCTGTTAAATACCCTAGTACAGAAGTAATTAAGTTAGCACTTAACTTATATCAAACAGAACTAAGAAAGCCAGTACATGTTGTATTTTGCCTTGATTATTCAGGAAGTATGTCGGGTACAGGGTATAGCGAATTAATAAATGCTATGGAATATATTTTGTCAGATGAAGCTGCAAATGACTTTTTACAGTTTTCAGAAAAAGATAAAATTGATGTGATTCCTTTTAATAGAACTGTATTAAAATCATATAGCACTGATAATGGTACAAAAACAGAACAGTTATTAACAAATATAAGGAAGATAAAACCTAATGATGCAACAGCACTTTATCCAGCAGTGATAGAAGCATTAATGAAAGTAAATCAAGAGGATTTAGAAAAATATAATGTATCAATAATTGCAATGACTGATGGACAAGCAAATGTAGGAACATTTTCAGAATTAAAGACAATGTATAATAAAAATGGAAAATCAATACCAATATATTCTATAATGTTTGGAAGCGCTGTGGAGAGACAACTACAAGATATGGCAACATTAAGTAATGGAAAAGTTTTTGATGGAAAAAAAGACTTAAAAAAGGCATTTAAGGAAGTAAGAGGATATAATTAAAAAAGAGGTATAAAGAGTGAAAAATTCAACAATTGTATCTGCAATAGTGCGGTGGAGCATTTTTTGCAGTTCCATATTTAGGATTATCAATAGGTTTACTGCCATCATTGGCAATAGGAGCTAGTGCATTTGGAGCAGGAGAACTTATATTAAGCAAAACAGAAAAGACAAAGCAAGAAAAACTAAATATATATGAGGCTTTAAATGAAGCAAAAAATACAAATACAAAAATTCAAAAAATGGTTTCTCAGGTAGAAGATTCTGAGTTGGCTAAAAATATATCAGAAATACATATTACGGTATCAAAAATAATTGAAACAGTAGAAAAGAAACCAGAAAGTTACAAAAAGATGAACAACTTTTTTAACTATTATTTACCAGTAACAATAAATATACTAACTAAATATGATGAGATTGAAAATCAAAAACTAAATACAGAAGATAGTAAAAAGTTTATGGAATCAACACTGAAAATGGTTAAAAAAATAAATGAAGCTTTTAAAAAACAACTATCAAATTTATACCAATCTGATATGATTGATACTGATGCAGAAATGAAAGTATTTGATACAATGTTAAAATCAGATGGTTATGATGTAGATGATAATGATTTTAAAATTTAATAAAGGAGGAGAAAATAGTGAGTAAAAAACAAATTATAGGGCTCGTAATATTTTTAGTTCTGATATTAATTATAATTGGAATTAAATTTATAGGAGATAAAAAGGACTCATTATCAGGTAAAGACCTAACAACAGTATATGTGGCAACAGGAGGAGGAAAAGAGGGATTTATTGCAAATGAAAAAGTAATAAACATCATGGAAAACAGGTATGGACTAAATGTTGTTTATGATTCATGGAGCAATGGAAAACTAATTAAAAATCCATTGGTAAGAGAAGATGGAACAACTAAATATGATGCAATGTTTTGCTCAGACCAAAGATTTTATGATTATTATAAATTATCTCCAAATAAGTCAGAAGGAGAAGCAGATAGATACAGAGTTTTAAATGGAGGACTAACTTTAAATACTCCAATAGTAATATATAGCTGGGGAGAAGTTGTTGATGCTTTAGAAAAAGAAAAAATAGTAACTCAAAAAGATGGAGTATACTATATAACAGATATGCCAAAACTTTTAAACTATATATTAACAGGGAAAAAATGGTCTGATATAGGATTAAGCCAATTGTATGGCAATATAAATGTAGCTTCAACAGACCCTGTTACATCATCACCAGGTGCAACATATTATGGATTATTATTATCAATAATGTGTGAGAGTTCAATAAATGACAAAAACTTACAAACCAATTTACCAAAATTAAAAGAATTTTATGAGAAGTCTGGATACATGAATAATACACCAGCAGATTTGTTTGAAAAATATTTAAAAACAGGTATGGGTGGAGAGCCTATGATTGTTGACTATGAAAAGAGTATAATTGAATTTGCAAATTCAAATCCAGAAGGTTTTGAACAAGTAAAGAAAGATATACGTATATTATACCCAACTCCAACAATATGGAATTCACATTGTATAGCAACATTTAATGAAAAAGGAAATCAATTCTATCAAGCATTTGAAGATAAAGAAATTCAACAAGTTGCATGGTCGGAATATGGATTTAGAACTGGTATTACAGGTGGAAACTATGATGTTTCTGGACTAGGAATAGGAATCCCACAAAATATAACAAGTACAGTATCAAGTTTAAAAATGGATGTATATAATCAATTGATTGAATATTTAAAAGGAGAGTAAATTTGAAAAATAGTTAGAAGTTTGGATGTGTCAAACTTCAACTATTTCAATCAAAATAAAAAAGAGAAAGGATATTAGAAATGGAAGAATTAGAATTAAAGGTTAATAAGGAAGTAAATAAAGCTGAGGTAGAGAGCTTAGCTCAAGAATCAAAAAAAGTAACAGATGAAAAGATTGAAAAATCATTAAATTATGATTTATTATCACAAGAAGAAAAAGATGCTATAGAAGAATTTAATAAAAAAATAAATGTTGAAGATGCTACACAAATATTACAATATGGAGCAAAAGCTCAAACAAAAATATCACAATTTTCTGATAGTGTATTAGAAGATGTAAAAACGAGAAGCACCGGTGAAGTAGGTGATTTATTAGCAGACCTTGTTGGTGAAATAAGATCATTTGATTCTGACATAGCTAATACAAATAAAACTGGTCTTGGAAAATTATTTAATAGTGCAAAAAAACAATTAGAAAAATTAATAGCTGGTTATGATAAAATTGAAGTAAATATAGACAAAATTGAAGCAAGCTTAGAAAAACACAGATTACAAATGCTAAAGGATATTACAATATTTGATACAATGTATGAAAAAAACTTAGAATATTTTAAAGAATTATCTTTATACATTATTGCGGGTGAAAAGAAAATTGAAGAATTAAGAAATGTAACATTACCTGAATTACAAAAGAAAGCACAAGAATCAGGAGAACAACTTGATGCACAAAAAGTAAATGATATGGAAAATATGATAAATAGATTTGAAAAGAAAATTTATGATTTGAAAACAACAAGAATTATATCTATTCAAATGGCACCACAAATTCGTTTACTACAAAACAATGAAGCAGAACTTGTAGAAAAAATTCAAGGTTCTTTAACAAATACAATTCCATTATGGAAAAACCAAATGGTATTAGCATTAGGAATAAACAATGCTAAACAAGCAATTGGAGCACAAAAAGCTGTTACAGATTTAACAAATAGTATGCTACAAAAGAATAGTGAAATATTAAAACAAGGCTCAATAGAAATTGCAGAAGAATCAGAAAGAGCAATTGTTGATGTTGCTACATTACAAAAAACTAATAAAGATATAATTGATACATTAGATCAAGTTATACAAATTCATGAAAATGGAAGAGTAAAACGTCAAGAAGCTGAAGTAGAACTTGAAAATATTGAAAAAGAACTAAAAGAGAAAATGATAGAATTAAAAGTTAAATAATTTGTCAATTGAGAGGAATATATGGATACTAAACAATTTTTTAAAGATGTATATGATGATTTTTTCGGAGTGGAAAAAATTAAAGCAGAAAATGAAAAATTAGCAAAAGAATTAGGATTAAACCAAGATTATCCTACAATTGAATTAAACAAGCAAGATGAGGCAAAAGAAGAGCTAACTGAAGAAAAAATAAAAGAAACAAAAGATGAATTTATGTTAAAGTCTTTTGAAAAGTTAGAAAAACTATACATTACAGAACAATCAAAAAATACTCTTAAAAAAATTATTGAGTATATGAGAAAATATAGTGAAGGAATAGAAAAACAATACATTCCATTTAATATGTGCATTTATTCAGATAATAAAGAAACTACATATGGAATTATTGATATAATAAGTGATGCAGTTACATTTTTCTCATATATAAAAAGAGGAGCTACTATTGAAACATCTTTCTATAACCTAGAAAAACCTGAACAAATTGAAAATATTTATAGCAAAGAGAATAGTGTAATCGTACTAAAAGATTTTAAAGGGCTTTCAGCAAAAGAAAAAGAATTTAAAGATAGATTTTTGCATAATATGAAAGAAAAACTAGAAGAAAATCCAAAAGACTTTTTGACTATTTTGATTTCAAAAACACCTGAAACAATTGAACAGGCAATGCAATCAGATATGATTGAAAAATATTTTGAATTTAAAATTGAATCAACTAATATAGATGTACAAGATGTTTATCAAGAAGTATTAAATAAATTAAAAGAAAGTAGTCAAATAACAGATGAAGCATCAATTAAACTATTAGACTATATTGCTGCAACATATCCAAAAACAGATTTATCATTTCCAGAGTATAGAGATAAATTATGCAATAAAATATTGTTTAGTAAAGACAAAGAAATAACAGAAAATGATTTACCAAAATATGAACAAGAAAAATCTATGGATGAAATATTTGCGGATTTAAATAGTCTAGTAGGATTAGAGAATATAAAACAAGTATTAAAAGATTTAGTAGATTTAATAGAACTAAAAAATAAAACTAAAGATGACTTAAAAATTAAAGACATAAATTTACACATGGTATTTTTAGGAAATCCAGGAACGGGTAAAACAACTGTTGCAAGAATTATTGCAGAAATGCTATATAATTTAAAATATATCAAACAAAATAAATTAATTGAAGTATCAAGTAAAGATTTAGTTGCCGAGTATGTTGGACAAACTGCACCAAAGACAATGGCTGTTATTGAAAGAGCTTTGGGTGGAGTTCTATTTGTAGATGAAGCATATTCACTTGCATCTGAAGAAGGAAGTGGAAATTCATTTAACAAAGAAGCTATTGCAACACTTATACAGGCAATGGAAAATTATAGAGATAATCTAGTTGTAATTTTTGCTGGATACACAAAAGAAATGCAAGCATTTTTAAATGCTAACTCAGGTATAGTTTCTAGAATTGGTTATACATTAGATTTTAAAGACTATACATCTGAAGAATTATTAAAAATCTTTGAAGGAATGGTTAAAAAAGCAGGATTTAGTATTACTAAAGAAGCATGTGATGAAGTAGTAAAGGTAATAGATAAATATAGAAATACTAAAAACTTTGGAAATGCAAGATTTGCAAGAAACTTATATGAAAAAACAATAATAAAACATGCATCAAATACTAGAGGAAAGAAAGCCAAGAAAGATCTAAAAACAATTGTAAAAGAAGATATAAGTACAGATAATTTATAAATGAAAAGGAGCCAAGATTTAATAATTTTGGTTCTTTTTTATTGTATTAAAATTATTTGAAATTTCTATTAAAAACCATTGACAATTGAATATACATTCAACTATAATATATTCAAAGTTGAGTAAACATTCAACTATACTTGCATATAATAAAACTAAGGAGGAAATAGTATGTCTAGAAATGAATTCATTTGTGACTGTAATGCAATACATCAAGAAGTTGTAGAAAGCACTAAAAAACAAATGTTAAATGATGAAGATTTGTTTAACAATTTGGCAGAGTTTTTTAAAATTCTAGGAGACACTACTAGAGTAAAAATATTATCGGCTTTAGACAAAAATGAAATGTGTGTATGTGACATTGCAAATGTTTTAAGTATGAGTAAATCTTCAATTTCACATCAATTAGGAACATTAAGAAGAAGTGGAATTGTAAAATGTAAAAGAGTAGGAAAAGAAGTATTTTATATGCTTGATGATGAACATGTAAAAAAAGTATTTGAAATTGGAGCCGAGCATATTGAACACAGAATATAGTATAAATAGTCTATGAAGAATTGTAGCGGAGCACAGTGTGCTCCATAAAAAGGTACGAGAAGGAGATTATTATGAAAAAAGAGATTATAAAGATTTTAACATCATTAGTATTGTTTTTAATAGCATTACTAATACCAATTGATAATCAAATAATAAAAATTGCTATATATGTAATTGCATATTTAGTAGTTGGATTTGAAGTTTTAAAAGAGGCAATAGAAAACATTTTTAAAGGAGAAGTATTTGATGAAAACTTTTTAATGGCAAT
>CAKPKQ010000032.1 GCA_934167305.1 uncultured Clostridia bacterium
CTTCAATGCTTTTTATACTTAACTTTAACCTTTCTTTATCTTTCATACTATCACCATAATAATTATAATATACTTTGACAAAAAAATAAACACAATATACTTTGTGTTTACTTTTTATTAAAAATTAACATATAATTATATATTTTGAGATGCAACACTTGACTTGTCTGTTCCCAAATCTGAAGATAAGTTTGTATCTTGTGATTTGTAAGCTTCATTTACTGAAGTAATTATTGCTTTTTCTGCATCGCCAAGTGTAGTTAGCCATTGTTCGACCATAGCCTTAACAGCTTTAATATACTCTACTATTGCTGTTTCTACACCTGAACCATTTATTATATCTTTTGGCGATTTTGAAGTTAAATTATCTAGTTCATTTTTAACTCCAGTAATATATGATTCAAATTCTCCATGACAGTTTGCTTCAAATGCTGGACTTACACCTGCAAAAGTTGTTGCAGTTCTTCTATACCAATAATTAGCACTTCCAGTTCCCATACCTGAACCACTTCCTGCTGCTATTCTGTTATATTCAAATTGATCTATACTATTCTTTTTTGCATCATCTATTTCGTATGTCCTTCCCTGTGTTATTGCCATAATTTTTCCTCCTTTAACTAGTCTATTAAATTTTCATCCATTTTTATCATTGAAGAACTTACTTCACTAATCTCTGATTTTAAGTCATCACCTGCTTTTTTTATTTGAACTTTTAATTTTTCAATTGTATCAGTAAAATTCTTTTCAAAGTTTTCTTCTGCTTTTCCAGCCCAATTTTGTCTTATTTTTGTAAATAAATCTTCTGTTTCTTGTAATTTAGTAATTAATGTATCTATGCATTCTACTTGAATTTCTTCTAGATATGTACTTACTAGGTCTGAATCTGTTCCATAAGCTGCACCTGTAATGCTTAAACCTTCACTTGCCATTAATACACACCTCCTTCATTTTTTATATTTTTAATATCACTTATAATATCAGAAGCAAGTACTTTGTCATTTGAAACATATGCATTTATAACATTTTCAAAATCTGTTATATATGATTTAACATTTGATAATACAACCTCATATTGTAATTCTATTGATCTATATGTATTTTTTATTGATTCTAATTGTTCTCCTTCCATTGCATAATCCAATTTACTTATTTCTGTCTGAATTGTTTCTTGTATTCTATTGAATTCTTCAATGTATCCATAGAAATCTGCAATATAATTTCTAAATATTTCATCATTTATTCCATTATACATTCTTTACCTCCAATATCATAATTTAATTTTACCATATTTTTAATTTTTTTTGTAATTTTTAACTATGAAGTTACTATTTTTGATTTTAGTTACTTTTATAGTTTACTATGCACTTTCTTGGTTCTATTTCTACTGATTGCATTTCATCTAAACATTTACTGCAATTATTTAAAACACTGTTAATATTACTCTCTAATGCATTAATCCATTCACTTTCAGCATTTATTTTTTCTAATACTGAACTACTTTTTGATTTACATCCACTTACGTCTACATAATATGATTCTTGCCAAAGCAAGTTTATTTTACTTAGGTAATACTTGGCATTATCTAATTTTTCTTTTACTTCTGCTACTTTTTTTTCTGCTTCATACATTTCATTATTATCATAACTTATTATTGCCATTTTGTTCTCCTTTACTTTAAATTAATACTATCGATTGCATTGTCAAGTGAGCTTCCTAAATCTTCAATTATATTTCCTAAATCATAAATGGATTTTGCATATTTTACGTACTGTTCTTTTTCTTTGGAAACAATGTCTATAAATTTATATACGGAAGAATCATTAGGGGTACCAATCCAGGCGTTAGTGTTTGGCAGGTTATTAATACTTTCATACATTTTATCTAGATTTGTATTAAATTTTTCTGCTTGTTCTTTAATTGCTTGACCACAATTTTTAGCAACTTCTGTATTAATTTTTACTTTTGCCATTTCATTTTCCTTCCTTTTCTTTATTTTTTATTTGATAATATAACGTACTTCTTCTACTTATTGCCTTTTTTTTCTCTGAGGAAATCTTTCCTTTATAATTTTCTAATTCTGTTTTTATATTATCCTGCAAATTTTTTATTGAGTTATCTCCTTCTATTGTCAATGCATTTGACAGGATTATTTTTAAATTATTAAATTCAGTTATAGCACTATTAATATTACTAAATGCTTGTTCTAAATTTGGTATTACATTTGTATTATAATTATAATATCTATTTTTTAAATCATTTAAACTTGCCATATTCCCTCCTACATTAATATTAATCTACTTCCATTTTTTAAATTTGCATTCATAATTAAGATATTTTTATCAAGTTTTTCTCCTGTTTCTCCACTATAAAAATTTAATTGTGTTCTTTGTGCTTCTTTGCTATCTGTTAGTTCAGCAACGGTTTTTACCACTAGATTTAATACATTACCAACTTTTTTTGTTAACGGTATAAATACATCATATTTTTCTTCTAAAACTGGAACTATTAGTTCAATTAATATTTTATTCTCCATCTTTTTTATCAACTCCATCGACTACATATTTTATTATCATATGATTACCATTATAAATTGGATATCCTATGCATGGGAATTGTAGTTGTTTATCTTCAAGACTTAAAGACATAACACCTATTGTAACTTGTGTTCCAATGTCTTCTCCCAACCATATTCCATATGTGTTTTGAATATTCTTTTTATACCATAATTCTGATTGTATATGCTTAAATCCATTATAATCATCTAATAACAAAAAGGTATTATTTTTACAGTTGTTAACATTGGAAAATAGGATTTCAAAGTATTTATCATATTTTTTTGATACCCTACTTTTAAATTCTGATATTCCTAAACATATATACACATTTACTTTTTCTAATTTATCATCATTTTGTATATTAGAATAGGCATCTACAAAAGCTTGTTCTATATTATCTTCATATAATTTTACTCCTTCGTAGTCACCTCTATATATACCTAACGTATCAATTATATTTACTTGAACATTCTTTAACATTAACATTTGTTTTATTAATGCATATACAAAATATATATGATTCTTAATACTTATACCTGCAATAATATTTATTTTTGTTTCCATGAAATTATACACATATACTTCCAATGATTTTCTTTCTATTCCAATAGGGATGCAACCAATATTTTTTAATTCATATTTTACATCTTCTACTGTTACTATTTCCGGTAAAACTGGAATAGGTTTTGCCTTTTGAGTTTGATATTTATTTGATAATTTTTCGGCTTCATCAATTAAAAATTTAGTTCTATTTTCTTTATTAACAAACTGACAAGTTTGAAATTCATATGTTTCTTCACCATCTTTAGAAATTATTCCTCTACCATAAGTATCAACTGGTATTAGTCCTTTTGGTGATCCTAGAATATCCCTATAGCTTCCATCATTTGCCATTTTTAAGCAAATTTTATTTAAGAAACTTTGTGCTACTCTACTTCTTGGAACATTTGTAGCTGTTGTTGAAACTACAAAGACAATTCCATATTTGAAACCATCTCTAAATAACTGATCAAATGATTCTTGATTTTTAGGATATGTTTCAAAAAATATTTCAATATTATTTATACAAGTTAAAACAATTGGATCCTTTTTATTAGAAAGTTTACTGTATTCTATGTAATTACCACCTAAATCTGAGTATTCTTTTTTTCTGCGTTCAAACTCTTTATATAGCATTTTTATTAAGCAATCTATTTTTTGCTTTTCTTCTATTGTGCATACATCACCTACATGTGGAAAGTTTTTAAATCCTTTTAATGTTTCGGCACCAAAATCTGTTATATATATATTTATATCCTCTGGTGTAAACCTAGCTGATAAATCATAAATTATTGTTGAAATAATACCATCCTTTCCAGCTCCTGGAACACCATAAATTAACAGATTTCCTTCTGTTAAAAAATTTATTGTTTGGATTCCTTGCATTTGCTTTGAAGGTGCATCATATTCTCCAATTACTATATCTTGAATATCTTTTGAAACTTTATACTTTTCAAATAAACTGTCTAACATTATCTCTTTTCTTAATGACGGTAGCCATAATGTTGATGTCGGTATTTTATCTTCTATTGCTATCTTCTGCAAGTATTTTACAATATTTGTTAATTGATCACCGTTATCAACTGTATTATTATTAGAATTTTTCAAAATGTTATTTACTGATTTTGTGGTATTTCCACTATTATTTATGAAGATTATTGAATCATCTTCTTTTTTTATTATTCTTTCAACTGGAGTATATTTTGCTCCAGACCAAGCTGATTGTCCTATATCAAAATATTCATCATACCCAACTTGTAAATAAAATCTTCCGGTTTCCTTTATACTTGCGGCTTCTGGCCTTTTTAACATTTCTTGACTATCAGCTTTACTCGCTACTTTTAAACAAACTTTAAATTTTGAGTTTGACCAAATTTGATCATTTACTACTCCGCTTGGTTTCTGTGTTGCTAGTATCAAATGTATTCCTAAACTTCTTCCTATTCTTGATGCACTTATTAAATTTTCCATGAAGTCTGGTTGTTGAGCCTTTAATTCTGCAAACTCGTCACAGATTATAAATAAATGGGACATTGGTTCAGTGATAACACCATCACGGTATAATTTTTGATATTTATATATTTCCATCGTACTTTCTCCAAGTGCTTCTCTGACTTCATTAAATTTTGCTTGCCTTCTTTTTAATTCGCTTTGGATTGATACTAGGGTTCTATTCATTTCTGCAGTATCAAGGTTTGTTATTGTTCCGGCTAAATGAGGGATGGCAATTCCCTTTTCTCTATTTTCAAATGCTCCGGCTAATCCTCCACCTTTATAATCTATCAATATAAATTGAACCTCTCTTGGATCATAATTTACTGCTAATGATAATACATATGTTATTATGAATTCTGATTTACCTGACCCTGTTGTTCCCGCAATTAACCCGTGCGGTCCTTCAAATTTTTCGTGTAAATCCAAATTAAATATCTCACCATTTTTGTGTACACCAATTGCTGTTGATAATGATTTCATTGGTTCACTTTTTTTCCATCTATTTTTTACATTTAACTGCTCTATTTTACCTACATTATACATCTCTAAAAATGGCAGAACTGTTGGAAGTGATAATTCTGCATTTTTACTTTGGACTGCTATTTCTCCTATTTTCATTGATATTTTTCTCATGTTAATGTTTTCGTCATACTCTGCTTTAAATTTTTCTATTTCCTCTTCTTTTATCTCTCCTTTAAATAAGCCACCATCTAGATCAGAAATACACATAAATGATTGACATTCTTTTGGCAATTGCTTCATATTTTCATCAATTATCATTATTGAAAATCCATAGTTTGTTTTTTTACTTAATATATTTTCAATGCATTCGACATCTCTTAATTGTATAAAATCATCTGTAATTATTAAATAGTAAGGTTCGTACAATTTATATGCATCTTTATTTACTAAGTTTCCTTCTTCACTTTCTGCTTGATTACTCTTCTTTTCTTCAACTCTTTTATTATATTCTTCCTCTATGTATTTAATTATTTTTTTCAAATCCTCTTGTTCTGATGAAAAAAATCTTATGGTTCTTTCATCGTCCCAATTATGAGGCAAATATTTTACATATTCCCATTCATTTTTGTTTCTATTATTTGTAACTATTATTAATTTTAAATCTAATGGGCTATGAAATGTTAATAGTTGAAGCATAAATGCATCTATTAGTTTTTGCTTATACATCCCAGTAATTATTAATGCTGAAACAATATTTGATTTTAAATCAAGTAATATTGGAATATTTGTAATTGTTTTATATTTTTCTTTCATTTCTATTACTGAATTTAACAAATTATCATCATATAATGAAAATTTTTCTTCAGGTGCGGAAATTTCTATTTCACTTGGTTTTGTTCCTATTCCTGCTCTAATTTTTAAAAAGTCTTCATCTTCTATTTTTCTATTCCATAGTAATTGATTTTTTGTAACAATTATTTCTTTGCATTCTTCTAAACCAGGGTTGTTTTCTAATGTAATTTGTAATTGTTTTTGAATTAAATGTTGTAATTCTATTTCCTTATTATTTAAATATTCTTTATATTTTTGTTGCCTTTCTGCTTCTTTTGATTTTCTATGTTGTTTTTGCCACAAATGCGTTATTATTGGCACTAGTAAGGTTGCACTAATCATTGCAATGCATGATATTATCCCTGCTACTTGACTTGATAATGTTGCTTCTCCTGATTTTATATTTGCATATATATTATATCCATTATATATAGTCATTGTCATCATTGTCATACTACTTGCAATGCTTAATATAAATGGCATTCCTTCATCTAAATCCTGCCTTTGTGGAGGAGCATCTAATTTTATTTCTTCTATTGTATTAATATTTCTTATTCTTGGTGTGTGCACAAAATAATTTTTGTTACCAATATCTTCAGGTATTTCATCTTGCGTTTCTAAATATTCATTAGTATCTATTGGATTACTTTCTGTATATGAAGCTATATTATTTATCTTATATAATTCAGAAAAATTTGTTATTTTAAAAAATAATCCCATCCATATTATTTTTAGACCATTTATAAAAATAGTATCTCCTATTAGTAGCCTAGTTTTTTCACTTATTTTTCTATTATTTAAAAAAACATCACTTTGATTACCGTTTGAATTAATTGGAGAAATAAACCAAAAAGTATTTTCTTTTATTATTATTGCATGTTCTGGTAATACTCCATTTAATTTGTACACAATATTATTTGATTCTTCACTTCCTATTTTAATTTCAGATATATTTTCTACTTTATAAGAAATTAATGTGTTCTCAAGTGATGGAAATGTATATATATATAAATAATAATCTAATCCTTTAACATAAATTGGAATTGCCATATAATCTTTTAAAATGATTTGATCCATATAAAAGTCTTTATTTACTATATTAGTATTTCCATTACTTTTCAAAACCCATTCTTTATTTACTTCTTCAATACTTATACTAATTTCTCTGTTATTTTCGTATAAATTATGTGTAAAGAGGTATGATCCACTTATTTCTTCTGAAAGATTAAATTTTGTTATATCTGATTTTTCTTTTAAATATATTTTCATGATACACCTACTTTTTTGCTACGCTGTCTACTTGAATTTGAGCTTGAAATGATTTATTCATTAAGTTATTTTGATTTTCTCCAGT
>CAKPKQ010000033.1 GCA_934167305.1 uncultured Clostridia bacterium
GGATGCGGAGATATCAAAATAAATGAAGAAAAAGAAGAATTTGAATTAGGTGGAAGAACATTCCATAAAGGTGATTACATTTCTATTGATGGAACAACAGGTAACATCTATGGTGAAGATATTCCAACTCATGAAGCTGAAATAAGCGGAAACTTTGGAAGAATAATGGCTTGGGCTGACGAATTCAGAAACTTAGGAGTTAGAACAAATGCTGATAACCCAAGAGATACTAAAAAAGCAGTTGAATTGGGCGCTGAAGGTATTGGATTATGTAGAACAGAGCACATGTTCTTTGAAGAAGACAGAATTCCAAAAATTAGAAAAATGATATTATCAGAAACAGTTGAAGCTCGTGAAGAAGCATTAAATGAATTAATACCATTCCAAAAAGGTGACTTCAAAGCAATGTACAAAGAGTTAAAAGGTCTACCAATGACAGTTCGTTATTTAGACCCACCTCTACATGAGTTCTTACCAACTGATGAAAAAGACATAAAAGCATTAGCAGAAGAAATGGGTGTATCAGTTGAACACTTAAAACAAAAATGTGCTGATTTACACGAATTCAACCCAATGATGGGACACAGAGGATGCCGTTTAGCAGTAACATATCCTGAAATTGCAAAAATGCAAACAAGAGCTTTAATGGAAGCAGCTATTGAAGTAAAAGAAGAAGACGGATATGATATAGTTCCAGAAATAATGATTCCATTAGTTGGAGAAAAGAAAGAATTAAAATTTGTTAAAGACATAGTAGTTGAAGTTGCAGAACAAGTTAAAAAGGAAAAAGGTTCAGACATGCAATACCATATTGGTACAATGATTGAAATTCCTAGAGCTGCAATAACAGCTGACGAGATAGCAGAAGAAGCTGAATTCTTCTCATTTGGAACAAACGATTTAACTCAAATGACATTTGGATTTAGCCGTGATGATGCTGGTAAATTCTTAGGAGATTACTATGCAAACAAAATTTATGAATCAGATCCATTTGCAAAAATAGATCAAAAAGGTGTAGGACAACTTGTAAAAATGGCTGTTGAAAAAGGAAAAGCTACAAGACCAAACATTAAATTAGGAATATGTGGAGAACATGGTGGAGAACCATCAAGTGTTGAATTCTGCCATAACATAGGATTAACTTATGTATCATGCTCACCATTCAGAGTTCCAATTGCAAGATTAGCAGCAGCACAAGCAGCAATCAAAAATCCTAGAAAATAAATTTAAAAAGGTGCTATGAAAATAGCATCTTTTTTCTTTTTTTATTACTCAAAAAACTTGCAATACATTGTATGATTATTATATAATCTAAATTGATTATATAATTATACAAGGAGAAGAAATTGGAACAAGAACAAACAACTAAAAAAACAAATTCATTTATGAAAAATGTTTTAATTCTAATGTTTGCACAAATCATGGTGAAAGTATTAGGATTAGTATATAAATTTGTTATAACAAATTTCGAAGGGTTTGGTGATACTGGACTAGGTTATTATTCATCTGGTTATCAAATTTATTCATTATTACTTGCACTATCGTCAATAGGAATACCAAGTGTAATTTCAAAATTGGTATCTGAAAGAATAGCAATAAACGATCAAAAAGGTGCACAAAGAGTTTTTAAAATATGTATGGCACTTTTTGTAGGAATAGGAGCAATATTATCATGTGCACTTTACTTTGGAGCAGAATATATAGCTACAGTAATATACAATGTTCCAGATACACAATATGTTATGAAAGCACTTGCACCAGCAATTATGTTTGTATCTGCTTCAGCTGTACTTAGAGGGTATTTTGCTGGACAAAATGATATGAAACCAACTAGCTATTCTCAAATAATAGAACAATTATTAAATTGCATATTATCGATTGTATTTGTTTATTCTTTACTTGGAAAAGAAGCATATATTATGGCAGCAGGGGGAAATCTATCTACTACAGTGGCTATAATTTTAACATTTATATATTTGATTGCATATTACAAAAAGAGAAAATTAAAAGTAGATCAAAAACAAAAATCAGTAGAAGATAATCTAACGGTATGGCAGTTATTGAAAAAAATACTGATAATATCTGTACCAGTTACAGTTAGTTCTGTAATATCAGTAATACATCCACTTATAGATAGTGCTACAGTAAGTAGATGTATTCAAACAGTATTTTCAAGTATGTATTCTGCAAAAGATCAATTAGAATTGATAGCAATGAGCAAAACAGGAATCCTATCAAAAATAGATACACTAGTTAATTTACCATTAGCGGTAAATGTAGCGTTTTCTACAGCTCTAGTACCTGTAATATCAGGAGCTATTGCACAAAAAGACATGGAAACAGCCTCTAAAAGGATGACTTTTTCAGTATTTGCATCATTATTAATAGTATTGCCATGCGCTGCAGGTTTCATTGCTTTAGCACAGCCAATATTAAATTTGATTTATCCATCAGCTAATGATGGAGCAACATTATTAATGATGTATTCAATTTCAATGGTCTTTATTGCATTAAACCAAACTGTAAATGGTGGATTATATGGACTAAATAAAACTTATATACCATTAATTGGAGTAGTAACAGGGGCAATAATTAAATTGATATTAAATATTATTTTAATTAGTAACCCTAATATTGAAATTACAGGTGCGGCAATTAGTTCTATAATTTCACAGGGAATTGCATTTGCAATTTGTACTATAGCTTTAATTAAAAATATAAAATTAAACTTAAAGTTTGGAAGGATGATAATTGCTCCAATTTTTGCTTCCGCATTTATGGGAATATGTACATTTTTTGTAAACCAATTATTAAATAATATAGTGGGAAATAAGTTAAGTACAGTAATTTCAATAATAATAGGAGCGTTAATATATGTGACTACAATTTTAGTATCAAAAATTCTAAAAAAAGAAGAAATATTGATGATACCATTTGGAACAAAGATATATAATTTATTAGTAAAACTAAGAATATATAAAGAAGAATAAATTTATAGTGCCAAAGAGGAGTAGATGAAATGAAAGACATAAGAAAAAATTCTAAAGGAATAACCTTAATAATGCTGATAATAATAATTGTTATTTTAATTATTATATCAGGAGTGACCATTAATTCGTCTTTTTCAGATGAGGGACTTGTAAAAAGTTCACGAGAAGCTAAATTTAAAATGGAAGCTAGTAGTTATAAAGAACTTGAATATAACAGACAAGCGCTAATAAATAAACAAGATATAGAAAATATTTATACATTGAAAAAAACACTAAATGATGAAATTACTACTTTAGAAAATGGAATAAAACAATCAGAAGATACTGTTTCGATGATTATTACAGCCGATGGAGATTTAAGTGTAATTCAAGAAATCTTGCAAGGTATAATAAGTAGCCTGACAAAAATATCTAATAGTGATGGAGATATAAACAACATTAAAGTTGAAATAAATCAATGGATACAAGAAATTGATAGTATTGCAAACACTGCCGAATTTGGTGGAACAAAGCTTTTGGACGGAACTTTAGAATATGTTTTAAACTTTGGAAGTAAAAGTTTTGAACAGGGAACTATGCAAATCAAGTCAGAAAATATGAGTTGGAAAAACTTATATGGAGATGAAGAGTTAGATTATAATAATATGGAGCAAACTATGGAAAAGGCTCGAAATGCATTAAAAAAAGTATCAATTCAAAAATCAGAATTTGGAGCTAAACAAAATGCAATTAATATCAATATTGATTATTTGAAAGAGCTAAAGGAAAATATTAATGAATTGGTAATAGATATATATGGAGATGGAACAACCAATGTAAATGAAGAAAAATCAATTGAAATAGCTAATTCATATAATACAACATTAAATTTTATAAATACAGCAGAGGCAAGCTTGGGAATAATAGGAGATAACTTACAAAAAATGAAGGAACTTATTGTGAAAATGGCTAATAGTAGTACTACAAGTGAATTAGATAGAACAGTTATACAAAGTGAAGTAAATGCCAGAATTGCAATAATAGAGCTACAATTAAATAATACAAAAATTACAAATAAAAAGTTGTTAAAAGGTGATTTACCGTTTTTGCAAGAATTAACGATAGAAAAGTTAAAAATTGATAACTTATCAGTTTCTACACAAGAAAATGCAAAATCATCACTTGAAAAGATTGATGATGCATTAGATATAATATCAGAAGAAAGAAACAATGCAGGAAAGATACAAAATGATATTTTAAAAAGAGATGATTATAAGACAGCAAAAGCAGAGCATGGATATGCATTCAATATAAAAAAACAGGCAACAATGCCAGTTACAGATGAAAAAATTAATGATCGTTTTAGCTTAAAAGATGGCATACTGTATTATACAGGAAATGATGAAATGGAAAAAAAGTGGGCGCAAGACTTGAATATACTTATACAATAAAGCTGAAATTTGATGAAAATACTTGACAAATGAACAAAAATAGTGTAAAGTATATTAGCATTACAAAATAATGCTAATATACTTTTTCTTTTAGAAAAGTAACATTACTCGAGATAAAGGAGTGATATCATTTGGAAAAGAATATAAAAGTAAGTATGCTATGCCAAATATATGGAAAAATGCTAACTGAAAAACAGTATGAGGTAATAAACGATTATTACAATAATGATTTATCACTTTCAGAAATTGCCGAAAATAATAATATAACAAGACAGGCAGTAAGAGACATAATAAAAAAGGGGGAAAATAAACTTTTCGAATTAGAGGAAAAGCTGACATTTATGGAAAAAACATTAAAGCAAGAACGTAAATTACAACAAATACTTGAAGAATTAAGCAAAATTGAAAATACATCATCTGATAAAAAAATTGAAAAAATTTTAAATCATGTGAGAGAAGAATTAAGTTGTTTAGCATAAAAATTTTAAAAATAATCATCATTTGAGGTCGTCAAAGTTCATTAAAAACGCAGTTGTTACGACATACTGAGGCTGTAGCAGGCAAAGCCTTAACAGCCTCAGCAACAACCAACAGGTTGCGCCTTTGCCTTTTTAACAAACTTTTCCTACTCGAATAATAATTCTTTTCAAAATTTATAAACACTATTTAGAAGAAGGGGGCTAACAGATGGCTTTTGAGGGATTAAGTTCAAAACTTCAAGACATTACTAGAAAACTTAGAGGTAAGGCAAGAATTACAGAATCAGACTTGAAAGAAATGCTTAGAGAAGTAAAACTTGCATTACTAGAGGCAGATGTTAACTATATGATAGTTAAAGAATTCATTACATCTGTTCAAGAAAAGGCTTTAGGTCAAGATGTACTAAAATCATTAACACCTGGCCAACAAGTTATTAAAATAGTAAAGGATGAATTAGTAGAACTTTTAGGAGGAACAGAAAGTAAAATAAACTTTACTCCAAATCCGCCAACAGTTATTATGTTAGTTGGTCTTCAAGGTTCAGGTAAAACAACTACAGCAGGAAAATTAGCAAACTTACTTCGCAAACAAGGTAAAAAGCCATTACTAGTTGCATGTGATATTTATAGACCAGCAGCTATTAAACAATTACAAGTGGTTGGAGCACAACTTAACATACCAGTATTTGCAAACGAACAATCAAAAGATGTTGTACATATAGCTAAACAAGCCATGTCAACAGCAATGAGCAAATTAAATGATGTAGTAATACTAGATACAGCGGGTAGATTACATATTGACGAAGAACTAATGCAAGAACTTAAAAATGTAAAAACAAATGTAAAACCACATGAAATACTATTAGTAGTAGATAGTATGACAGGTCAAGATGCTGTTAATGTTGCTAAATCATTTAACGAAAACTTGGGTATTGATGGCGTAGTTCTTACAAAACTAGATGGTGATACTCGTGGTGGTGCTGCACTATCAGTAAAAAAAGTTACAGGAAAACCAATTAAGTTTGCTGCAACAGGTGAAAAATTAAGTGATATAGAAGTATTTCATCCAGACAGAATGGCACAAAGAATTTTGGGCATGGGAGATGTACTTTCAATTATAGAAAAAGCTGAAGAAAGTTTTGATATAGAAGAAGCAGAAAAAATAGAAAAACAGCTTAAGAAAAAAGAATTTGACTTAGATGATTATTTAACACAACTAAGACAAATGAAAAAAATGGGTTCATTT
>CAKPKQ010000034.1 GCA_934167305.1 uncultured Clostridia bacterium
CATTATTCCCAGATAAAGCATTCATTAAATCTTGTTTTTCAATTTTTACTATGTTAAGTTGGTCTGCAATATCTTTTACTGAAATGGTCGTTAATACACTAGCCATATTAGTTTTTAGTATTATTTTATCTTGTAGAACTACAACTCCATTATAATAGTTCTTTATCTCTTCTTCATATTTGCTTATCTGCTCATTTGTCAAATTCTCCGTTGTATCTATGATAACTTTTCCGTCAAATAACTTGTCCGTACTGATTACATTGTTTTCTTTTTGAGTAATAGATATTTTTCCATTATTAAAATCAAGTGTTTCAATATTTTGATCTATATATTGTCTTACTTTATTTACTGTTCCACTAAAACGGTATGTAATAGCTAAGGTTAAGAAGAAAGTAAAAATTAACATCAATATAACTATATATGATATTGTTTTACTAGTTTTTTGTACTACTAATTTTTTATAATCTTCTAATCCAAATATGCTTGTTTTTAGTTTTTTCCAAAAAGATAATTTTACTTCCTCTTCCACTTTATTTCTCCTTTTTATATTTTTTCGACTGTCATGCCATCTTTTGTATCTTTAACATTATATCCTTTTTCTTTTAAACTATCTCTAATTTCATCTGATAAAGCCCAATTTTTATCTTCTCTTGCTTGTTTTCTCTTTTTTATTAGCTCTTGTATTTCATCTGGTAAATCTATTTTTTTACTTTGTTCTAAATATTTTTTACTGTTTTCTAAATCTAATCCTAATACTTTATCAAACTTTAATAAAAGTTCTGCAAATTGTTTTGATTTATGCTCATTTCTTACTATTTCCCATACAATTCCCATTGCAGCAGGCATATTCAAATCATCATTTATTGTTTCCAAAAATTTATTTTCATATTCTTTTATTTCTTGTTCGCTTATTGTTTCTGTTCCATCTTGATGTTTTGCAAATCCTTCTCTTAAACGCATTAGTGCTTTTTGTGTTGCTAAAGCTGTATCAAATGTAAAGTTTAATTTTGTACGATAATGTGCTGTAAAACAAAATAGTTTATATGCTAAAGGTTCTATTCCTTTTTCTTGTAGTTGATCTAGCGTATATGTATTTCCTAAAGATTTTGACATTTTTCCGCCATCAACTTGTAAAAACTCAACATGCATCCATGTTTTTGCAGGTATTTTTCCTGTTAGTCCTTTACTTTGCGCTATTTCGTTTTCATGATGTGTTGGTATATGATCAATTCCACCTGTGTGAATGTCAAATTGATCACCTAAGTATTTTCTTCCCATTGCTGAGCACTCTATATGCCAGCCTGGGTATGACAATCCCCATGGACTCTGCCATTTCATAATATGATTTTCTGGTGCTTTAATCCATAATGCAAAATCATAAGGATTTCTTTTTTCTGTATCAACATCAACTCTTGCTCCTGCAATTTGCTCATCTAATTTGCGATTAGATAATACAGGGTATTTGTCTAATTTTGATATATCAAAATATATTCCTTTGCTTGTTTCATAGGCATATCCATTTTTGATTAACCCTTGAACAAATTCAAGCATTTCTTGTATATGTTCTGTCGCCTTTGCTATAATTTCTGGTTTTTCAATATTTAGTCTTTCCATGTCAATGAAAAATTTATGTGTGTAAAAATTAGCTATTTCATAAGGATCCTTATTTTCTTTTCTAGCAGCTTTTTCCATTTTATCTTCACCTTCATCGGCATCAGATTCCAAATGTCCAACATCTGTAATATTCATTACATGTTTTAATTTATAGCCATTATATTCTAGAACTCTTCTTAGAGTATCCATAAAAACATATGCTCTAAAGTTTCCTATGTGAGCAAAGCTATATACTGTAGGTCCACAAGAATACATACGTACTGTGTTTCCCTCTAATGGTTTAAAATCTTCTTTTGTTTTTGTTAATGTATTATATAATTGTAGTGACATAAGTAATCCCCCTTTTTAATTATGGATTTGTGGTATTAGTTACAGTGTTATTGGTTTCAGTATTTGATCCACCGTTTTCGTTGTTTTCATTATTTACTTCATTATTCTCTGATGGTACCTCATTATTTTCATCTGATGGCTTTGGTGGTTTTGGTGGATCTGGTTGCTCTTGTTTTCTATTTACTGTTATTACTATAGTAGTACCTTTAAGAGCTTTTGTTCCTTCTTCTATACTTTGTTTTATAACAATACCATTTTCTTTGTCTTGATGAGTCTCATAAATAACTTGAACTGTTAGTTCTGCTAAAGCTGTTTTTGCTTCTTCCTCTTTTTTTCCAACTAGATTTATTATTGTTACTGTGCTTGTATCTTCTGTATGAATATCACATGTTTCTGTTGGAACTTTATATTTATCTTTTGATTTAACAGACCAATTTTCATTTTTCTCTTTTTCTGGCATTGCTGTATATACTTTTTCTTCAACTTCTTTACAATATTCTGTTGCAATTTTTTTAGATTCTTTACATATTTTTACTACTTCGTGTCCATCACAAACTTTTGGTACAGTTCCTTTTGCAAAATATTCTGTATATGTTTTTTTACATTCTTGAGTAGCCATTTTTCCGCTTTCTTTACATATTACAGCTGTTACAACTCCATCTGGTTTTTCAAAACGTTTTTTAGGCAATTCTTTATGAACGCTTTTCATTATATTTGCCCATATACTTCTTGCTGCCCAAATTTGATATAATTCGATTTCTCCTGCATCAAATCCATACCAAGTAGCTCCTGCATAATATGGTGTGTATCCGCAAAGCCATACGTTTGTATCATTATCTGTTGTTCCAGTTTTACAAGATACATCCATCCCTGAAATTGCACATGCATTTGCTGTACCACTATATCCATTAACAACATCTGTTAAAATATCTGAAATAATAAACGCATTTGCTTCTGATATAACTCTTCTTGTTTCTTGCTTTGGTTCTACTATTGTTTTATCTTCAGTATCTGTTAATTTAGTGTAAAATGTTGGTTCAATATATACGCCTTTATTTGCAAGTGCTGCATATGCTGCTGCCATTTGTAATGTACTAGAACCATGTGTAGCACCGCCTATTGCTAATGTAATCATCTCATCTTGTTCTTTAGTATATGTTGTAAGTCCAAATTCATGTAAGTAATCAATTGCTTTGCTTATTCCTACAGTGTATAAAACTTTCATATTTACTATGTTTGAAGAAACCTCAATTGCTTTTCTAACAGTACATAAACCTTGGTATCCTCCTGCATTTTTTACAGTATAATTTAATCCTTTAAAATTCGTAATTGAATCATCATAAACTGTTCCTGCTGTTATTATTTTTTCTTCTAATCCTGGTGCAATATCAACAAGTGGTTTAATTGATGAACCTGTTTGTCTTTCACTTATTGCATAATTATGGTTTGTTCCTTGGTCACTACCTAAAGCTCCACCCATTGCAACAACTTTTCCAGTTGTTGGTTCTATAATTGTTGTTCCAGCTTGTGTTCTATATATTATTTGATTTCCGTTTTCATCTTTTTTACCACTTTTTTTAGTTTGTACATAGCTTTCTTTTGCCATTTCTTTTAAAACAGTATTTTGAATTGATGTTACTTGTGTTGTATATAATTTATAGCCTCCAGATTGAATCATAGCTTTTGCTTCTTTAAAGTCTACATCTTTTACTTCTGCCAAGTCTCTTGCTGCGTCATTAACAGCTTCATAAACAAAATATGAAATGTCTCCAATTTGTATTTTTCCTTTTGTAAATTCCAAGCCTTTGTCTACTTTTTCAACTGCTTCATTATATAGCTTTTCTGCTTCTTCTGGATTATCACTTATTCTGTTTTGTTCCTTCATAAAAGATAATACTAATTTAGTTCTATCTTTTATCAATTCACTATTATCTTCTTCTCCATATGGATTATACATATTTGGTGCATGATTTATTCCAGCTAAAAATGCTGACTCAGCTAAGTCTAAATCTTTTGCTGATTTTGCAAAATAATATTGTGCTCCATATTCAACACCGTGTAAGTCATTTCCACCAACAAATATTATGTTTAAATATTTTTCCATAATTTGATTTTTGGTTAGCATACTTTCTATTTTATATGCTCTTGACATTTCACGAATTTTTCTTTCAACTCCAGCTGTACCTGTATCAGCTTTGTCTTTCATTATATTTTTTACTAATTGTTGTGTAATGGTACTTCCTCCACCAACGTCTGAACTACCTCTACGCATTAAATAGCTTAATGTTGCTTTTCCAGTTCTTAAAATATCAACTCCAGAATGTTCGTAAAATCTTTTATCTTCTATTGCAATATATGCATTTGGAGTATATTTTCCCATTTGATCTAAAGTAATTACTTTTCTGTTTTCATTTCCTTCTGAAACAGATAATACGGCAATTTGTTTTCCGTCAGCATCATAAACTTCAGTATTACCATTAGCAATTAACTCTTCTCTTGTTATTGCCCATTTGTCGCTAAAGAATATTCCTGCTAAAATTCCACCACCTGTAAGCACTAATAAGAATATTAATATTACAAATATTAATATTACTTTTCTTAATTTTGGATGTTTTCTTACTTTTATTTTATCTGCTTTTTTCTCATTCTTGCTTCTTTTAATTTTATATTGTTTAGTATCATTTGCATGCTTCTTTTTGTTTCCCATAAAGCTATCCCCCTTGGATAAATTTTAACAAGTATATTATATAATATATTCGCAAAAAAGCAAAGTATTTTAATAAATTTTTAAGGTTTTGTGGAATTTAAAAAACTACTAATATATAAAAATATATCAGTAGTTTTTAATTAAATTCTATCCAAACAAACCTTTTTTCTTTACTGGTGGTTGTTCATTCATAGTTTTTGCAAGTTGCATTAAAAGTTCTCTTTGCTCAGGAGTTAGCCTTTTAGGTACTTGCACTTGTACTGTAAACACAAAGTCTCCTTGTGCACTGCTATTTACACCCTTGAATCCTTTATTTCTTATTGTAAATTTTGTACCTGTTTGTGTTGCATCAGGTATTCTATAAGTTTCAGTTGTTCCATCTACCATTGGTATTTTTAGTTCTGCACCAAGAGTTGCTTGTGTAAATGTAATTGGTATTTCACAAAGTACATTATTTCCTTTTCTACTATAAATACTATGTCTTTTAACATGTATTAGTATATATAAGTCACCTTTTGGTCCACCATTTGTACCTGGTTCTCCTTCTCCTTGCATTACTATAGTTTGACCATCATCAACTCCTGCTGGTATTTTAACTGTTAAACGTACTTGTTTTCTTACTGTTCCTTTTCCTTTACAAGTTTCACAAGGGTTTGTAATAACTTTACCTGTTCCATGGCAATTTGTACATGTTCTTGTAGTTTGCATTTGTCCAAGTATTGTAGTTTGTACCTGTTTAATTTGTCCACTTCCATGGCATACACTACATGTTTCAGGGTGTGTTCCTGGTTTTGTACCTTCTCCATGGCAAGTATCACAAGTTTCATTTCTATTTATTGTTACATATCTTTCTGTTCCTAAGAAAGATTCTTCAAAACTTATATCTATATCATAGCGTAAATCAGTACCTTTTTTAGGTCCATTTTTTCTTGCACTTCGTGATGAGCCGCCAAAGCCTCCACCAAAGAAAGATGAAAATATATCACCTAAATCTCCAAAATCACTAAATCCATCAAAGCCTGTAGTATATGTATATGTGCCACCGCCAAATGGTCCTCCGGCTCCTCCTCCGAAGCCTTGAGGTCCATCTGCTCCAAATTGGTCATACATTTTTCTTTTTTGAGGGTTTGATAAAGTTTCATACGCTTCATTAACTTCTTTAAACTTTTTTTCTGCCTCTTCTTTATTATCAGGATTAGCATCTGGGTGGTATTTTTTTGCAAGTTTTCTGTATGCTTTTTTTAGTTCTTCATCAGTTGCATTTTTATTTACGCCTAATACCTCATAATAGTCTTTTTTTGTAGCCATTATTCATTTCCTTCATTATTATTATTTTCTGTGTTTGTTTCTGTATTTGCTTCACCTTGGTTTGCTTGTTGATTTGCAGAAGTTTGTTTATATAGTTGTTCTGTTATAGAGTAGAATAC
>CAKPKQ010000035.1 GCA_934167305.1 uncultured Clostridia bacterium
TATGCATTTGTTAATTCTTCATCATCTATTTGTTTTATGTTATACACAGTTGTTGAATTTGAGTTTACTTCTGATGTTTCTAAACGAATATGTTTTACTGGTTGCTCATACATATATGGGTTTGAACTTGTATATTTTGCTAGTTCTTGTTTTGTGAATGTATGCATTAATTCATTTGTTTCATCATTGTATAAATTTATATATCCATCTTCTTTTACAAGGTTATTTGCACCACTAAAATATATTCCAATATATTTTGTATATGGGGTCATATCTATATATTTATTTTCTGTTGTTAAGAATTTATCTCCATAATTTGTTGTTGGTTCTTTTAGTTGTAATTTTGTTTGATTATTTTGTTGTGATTCTGATGTATTAACATACCATCTTGTTTCATATTTATCTGCTGTATCTCCAATTGTTTCTCCATTATATATTTTTAATGGTTCCTTTTTTGATACTACATACTTGTAATCTAGTGATCTATATGTTCCTATTCCAGCTGTATATTCAGCTCCTGGCTTTTTCCATATAAATGTATATGAATATGTTGCTGTATTTGATTTTATTGGATTTGTAAATTCTGTATTTTTGTTATTATATCCTTCATATACTGAGCTTACTGGTATATTTAATGATATTGTATCTACTCCAAGTGTTTCATATGCTTCATATGGATACACTATTTTTACATTATATGAATTTCCTTTATTTGAATAATATGTTGTATTACATGCTTCTTTTGTTACTACTCCTGTATTTGTATTTAATACTGCATTTCTTGTTGCTTTAAACTTTCCTGTTGTTTCATCATATGTGTATTCTACATTTTCCCCTGTTATTTTTACTTCTGTTGGCTTGTAACCATTTAATTCTGGTATTGTTCCCTCAACTGTATTTGATTTTAATAATAGTTGATTTAATGTTTCATAAGTTGATATTGTAAATTCTAAGTTTATTTTTCCGTTTTCTTTGTCTAGTGCTTTACTAATATCATGTGATGTATTTGACGCATATACCTTATTTTCTACTCTTCCATACCAATCTGTTGATAATACTACCTCTTTTTTTATTTCTGTTTTTGTTCCATCATCTGCTACATGTGTTCCTGTTAATACTATTTTGTTACTTTCACTACTGTAATTGTTTATATTCTTACCAATATTTGCTTTTACTTTTCCCATTAATAGCTTTTGTGTTCCGTTATTTACTTTGTTTAGTTCTATTGTTTTTGTATTTTCTGATATACAGTTTTTAGCTATTACTGCGTCTTTTACTATTGCTGTTTGTAAGGCAAAGTTTTCTCCTTGTATTGATATTTTTCCGTTTTCTAAATAACCATTTGTAAGCACGTTAATATCCATGTATAGAGTGTCTGTTTGGCCTATCTCTTTACATGTTCCTTTTATTTTTTCTGCTATTCCGTCATTGTTTAAATCTCTTAGGAAATAGCTATTAAATTCTACATATGGTGTTGTTGTTTTTTCGTCTCCATCTTTTACTTCTCCATATGTCATTGCTCTGGCTGTTTCACTATCTAAATTAGCATTCTCTTTTAGCCTTATTTTGCTTATTGCTATTGCTCCAATAACAGTTATTGCTAATACAATTAATGCAATAATTTTGTTTAATTTGTTTTGCATTATTTTACTAATTTTTTCTTTCATAGTTTTTGACCTCTCCTCTTACGTACTTCTTTGGTTTTAGTTTCGTATACCTTTATTTTACTTATATTTATATATATTGTAAATGGAAAATGTTGGAGTACAAAGGGTTTGCAGGCTTTTAGTGTTTACGGAAACTTAACTCTCAGCTCGTTTTTTACATTTTGTTATCATTTTTTGTCAAATAATGGCGGTTTTTCCATGTAATGTAAGGGAAGCACGGCTTTCAGCATGCCATTTGGGACGGAGAATATTGGCACGTTTTTTGTTTATGTTGTTTATGGAGCACAGTGTGCTCCGCTACGAATCTTTTGTGCGGTGGCCTGTTTGTGGAGTATGCTGTGCTCCGCTACGAGTTTTGCTTTGTATTTTTGTTGTGGTGCTTGTTCATGGAGCACACTGTGCTCCGCTACGCCCTTTTGTGGCAATTAGTGCATAAAAAAGAGGAACAAATCGTTTGATTTGTTCCCTTCATTTTAAATAACTTCCAAGTTTGCGAATTTTGCCATTAGCCTTTTATGGCCTGATTTATCGAATTGAATGTCTAATTTATAGTCGTCTCCTTCCGCTTCTACTTTTTGTATTATGCCTTCACCAAATTTTTTGTGGTAAATTCTTGTTCCTTCTTTGTATTTTGATATATCAATATCTTGCTTGTTTTGCTTTTGTGATAATGAGTTTAAAAAGCTTTCTGCTGTTCTAAATTGATATGCTGGTTTTGGTTTTATTTCTGTTTTTGTTTCATCAAATTTATATGTTGTTACTTTTCCTGCTGGAGTTTTACCATATTCCCATTTGTATTGCATATCATTGAATTTTTCTTCTTGGTCGTTGTTTACAACTCCATCTAATAAATTGTCTGGTATTTCTTTTATAAACCTTGAAACTGCATTGTAGCTTGTTGATCCAAATATTGTTCTATGTTTTGCACATGTTAAGTGTAAAAATTGTTTTGCTCTTGTAATTCCAACATAGAATAATCGTCTTTCTTCTTCAAGTTCTCTTGGTTCTCCAATTGATTTATAGCCAGGGAAAATGCCTTCTTCCATTCCTACTAAAAATACAACTGGGAATTCAAGCCCTTTGGCACTATGTAAAGTCATTAGTGTAACTGAATTTTCTTCATCTTGCATTTCGTCTATATCACTTGTTAGAGTAATGCTTTCTAAAAATTCTGCTAATGTATTATCTGCTGATTCTTCTTCAAATTCTATTGCAACAGTTAAAAATTCTTCTAAGTTTTGCATTCTTGTTTCCGCTTCTACAGAATTTTCTAATTCTAATGCTTTTGTGTATCCAGATTTTTTTAATACCTCTTTTAATAGTTCTGAAATGCTTAATTCTTCTCTTTTTAACCTTAGCTCTTCTATTAAATTTATAAATTCATCTGAATTTGTCTTTACTCTATTTAAGTCATATTCTTCTGCATGTTTAATTATTTCATACATTGAAGTTCCAGTTTTATCTGAAATTTCTTGTATTTTATCTAGACTTGTTTTACCAATTCCACGTTTTGGTTCATTTATAATTCTTTTTAATGATAGATTATCTGCTGTGTTATAAATTAATCTTAAATATGCTATTGCATCTTTTATTTCTTTTCTTTCATAGAATTTTAAACCACCAACAATTTTATATGGTATATTTTCTCTTCTTAAAATATCTTCTATTGCTCTTGATTGTGCATTCATACGGTATAAAATAACAAAATCTTTTGGTTTTAAATATTCTTCTGTTTTTAAATGTTCAATTTGTTTTACAATATAGTTTGCTTCATCATATTCATCTTCTGCTTGATATAAACATGGCAAACTACCTTCTTCATTTTCTGTCCATAACTTTTTTTCATATTTGTTTTCATTGTGTTTTATTACTGCATTTGCAGCTTTTAATATATTACCTGTACATCTATAATTTTGCTCTAGTTTGATAATTTTTGTGCCTGGAAAGTCTTTTTCAAAGTTTAAAATATTGCTAATATCAGCTCCTCTAAAACTGTATATTCCTTGGTCATTGTCTCCTACAACTGTAATATTTCCATAACGTGATGCTAAAATTGTTACTAGTGTAAATTGTGCTTTGTTTGTATCTTGATATTCGTCTACCAACACATATTTGAATTTTTCTGTATAATATTGCAAAACATCAGGGTTTTCGCTTAATATTTCTATTGTGTAGTTTATAATGTCGTCAAAGTCAATTGCGTTATTTTCTTTTAGCCTTTTTTGATACATTTCATATACTTGACCAATTTTTTCTTTTCTAAAGTCTCCTGCATATTTTGTTTGGTATGCTTTTGGAGTTAGCATTTCGTTTTTTGCGTTGCTTATTTCAGATAAAACACTTCTATCTGAAAATGCTTTATCATCTATGTTTAATGCTTTTAAACATTCTTTTACAACTGTTTTTTGATCTGATGTGTCAAATATTAAGAATGATGTGTCAAAGCCAATTCTATCAATAAATCTTCTTAAAATTCTTACACAAATAGAGTGAAATGTTCCCATCCACATTTCTTGTGCTACATCTCCTACTAATTTTTCAACTCTTTGTTTCATTTCACTTGCTGCTTTGTTTGTAAATGTAATTGCTAAAATATTATATGGTTTTACACCTTTCTCTGATATTAAATATGCTATTTTGTGTGTTAATACTTTTGTTTTGCCTGAGCCTGCTCCAGCGATTACTAAACATGGACCTTCTGTTGCTAATACTGCTTCTTTTTGCTTATCATTTAGACCTTCTATTAAATTTTGCATTCATCTTCCTCTTTCTTTTTTGTTTTTGCTATTTTATTATATAGTTTTTAGATTTAAAGTCAATATTTTTTACAAAATTTAACAAACAAATATTCTTTGTTTTGAATTATATAGACATTGCCAAAATTCCTATAAGCAATCCTAACATGCTTCCTACGGCTGTCATTCTTCCATGGTATAAATTGTTTGCTTCTGGTGTTAGTTCTCCTGAAACAATGTATATCATTGCTCCTGCTGCAAATGCTAAGCATATTGCAATAATGCTTTGTGATATTCCACCAATTAGTGCTCCGAAGAATGCTCCTATTCCTGTTGTTATGCCTGATAGTATAACGTAAAAAATTACTTTAGATTTTTTCATACCTCCATTTTTCATTGGTACTGCCATTGATATTCCTTCTGGTATGTCGTGTAAGCATATTGCTATTGCTAGAGATAGTCCTAGTTTTATCGAGGCTCCAAATCCTGAGCCTATTGCTAAACCTTCGGGAAAATTATGTAGTGCTAAACCTATACTGACTACTATTCCTGTTTTTAATAAAGTGTTTTTTTCGTTTTTAAATCTTGTGGAATTGTTGAATTTTTTGTCAACAAGCATATCACATATGATCATCATAATTATTCCTAATAATATGCCTAAGAATGCTGTTGGTAAATTTGTTAGATTAAATGCTTCTGGTAGTAAGTCAAAGCAGACTATTGCTAGCATTAGTCCTGAGGCAAATGCTAGGATGAAGCTTAGAAATTTTTTTGATGGGTTTTTGAATTTTACTCCGATTATTCCTCCTATTGTTGTTCCAAATGTTCCAAAAAATAGCCCAATTAGAGTAGTTTTTAATATATTATTCATAGAAAAACTCCTTTGAAATATAATTCTTAATTAATTTTATTTCAAAGGAATTTATTTTATTCTTTTTATAATGTTGTAGGTTTGTTTATGGAGCATTCTGTGCTCCGCTACGAATATTTGGTGATGGTATGCTTGGTATGGGGCATGATTAATTTCATTATGTGCCAATATTCTCCGTCCCCAATGGCACAAAATAATAAGGTGATTCGTTGTGAACCACCTTATTTAATATTATTTACATCTTTTGTGTTTTAATACTAACACTGCTAAGTATGCTGTTGCAGATGCTACTAATATGATCATTTCTGATATAAAGTTATCTCCTGTTGTTGGTAATGC
>CAKPKQ010000036.1 GCA_934167305.1 uncultured Clostridia bacterium
AAAGGGAGGTGCAAAACATGCCAAATATTAAATCAGCAATAAAACGTGTTAATGTTATTGAAAAGAAAACTCTTAGAAATAATATGGTTAAATCAGGATATAAATCTGCAGTTAAAAAATTTGAACAAGCTGTAGAAGCTGGAAATAAAGAAGAAGCTACAAAATTATTAGCTTTAGCTACAAAAAAAGTTGATCAAGCTTGTACAAAAGGTGTTATTGTTAAAAACACAGCTGCTAGAAAAAAATCTAACATGGCAAAAAAATTAAATGCAATGAATGCATAAGCTTAGAAAATTGTGCACAGTTTTTTAAGGTTTAAAGATGCTAGAAATAGCGTCTTTTTTTGTGCCATCTAGATGGCACTTTTTTATCTGTTCATGTTATTCATGGAGCACACTGTGCTCCGCTACGAATATTTTGTGATGATTGGCTTGTTCATGGAATATGCTGTGCTTCGCTACGATTTTTGTTTTATTATTTTGGCACAAATTTCCTTTGTTTTTCTTTTCAATTTATGTTAACATTTAATTAAGATGTATTTTAATTAAGTGAGGTATCTAGTGTGAAACAAATATTATTAGAATTTAAAAATTTAGATAATACTATTATTAATTTAATGAAATCTGGTATCAAATTTTCTTTTTTACTTATTATTTTAGCAAGTATAATTTTATTGACATATGATTTATTATTTACATACCCTACTATATATTATATCGGATTTTCATTATTTAAAACAAGTTTATTTTTTATGGCAGGATTTGTCATTTTTGGCTTTGCATTCAACAAAATAAAAACAGAAATAAGTTAGTTGTAAATATTAGTTAATAAAAGAATTAGTATATTGCAATGCTGAGGCTGTTAAAGCTATGCTTGTTACAGCCTCAGTATGCCTTTAGGCTGGCAAAAAGCATTCAAAAGGCAAGGGCGCAACCTTTTTGGTTGTAACCGCGTTTTGAATGCTTTTTAACGAAGCAAGATGCTGATTATTTTATTAACTCTTCTAAAAATAATTTATTAAGTAACTGAGGATTAGCTTTACCCTTAGTCTCCTTCATTGCTTGACCAACTAAAAATCCTAATGCTCTATCTTTTCCTGCTTTGTAGTCTGCAATAGATTGTGGGTTATTTTCTAGTATTTTTAATACTATTTCTTTTATAGCTCCCTCATCTGAAATTTGTATCCATCCTTTTTCTTTTACTATTTCCTCAGGATTTTTTGGATTTTCAAATAATTCTTCTATTACTTTTTTACCAATTGCAGAACTTATTGTTCCTTTATCAATTAGTATAATCATTTCAGCTAATTGTTCTGCTGTAAATGGAATTTGAGATGGTTCAAGTTCTTTTTCATTTAATATTCTTGAAACATCTGAAAGTAACCAGTTTGCTACTGATTTTGCATTATTACATATTGATAGTGCTTTTTCAAACATATCTGACATATGTTTTGAAGCTGTTAACATTCTTGCATCTTTTTCAGATAAGTTGTATTCTGTTAAATAGCGCTCTTTTCTACTTTCTGGTAATTCTGGTAAATTGTCTTTTATGTTTTGAATATACTCGTCTGATAATCTAATTGCTACTAAATCTGGTTCTGGAAAATATCTGTAATCTTGTGCATCTTCTTTATCTCTCATTGAAAATGTTTTACCAGATATATCATCCCATCTTAAAGTTTCTTGGTCAATTTTTCCACCATCTTCAAGAACATCAACTTGTCTTTGTGCTTCATACTCAATTGCTCTTACAATTGATCTAAAAGAGCTCATATTTTTCATTTCTGTACGTGTTCCAAACTCTTTACTTCCTTTTTTCATAACAGAAACGTTAACATCTGCTCTTAATGAACCTTCTTGCATTTTACAATCTGATACTTCAATATATTCTAGTATAGATTTTATTTTTCTCATATATGCTTCTGCTTCTTTAGCTGAACGCATATCTGGTTCTGAAACTATTTCTATTAGTGGAACTCCTGCTCTGTTTAGATCTACCAAGCTTCCAGCTCCAAATTCATTATGATTTAATTTTCCTGCATCTTCCTCAATATGTATTCTTGTAATTCCTATTGTCTTCTTTTCACCATCTAATACAATTTCTACATTTCCATGCTCACATAGAGGTTTATCAAATTGTGATATTTGATATGATTTTGGAAGATCTGGATAAAAATAATTTTTTCTATCATTTTTAGAGTCTTTTGAAATTGTACAGCTTGTTGCCAATCCTGCTTTTACAGCATATTCAACTACTTTTTCATTTAGCACTGGAAGAGCTCCTGGCATTGCCATACATACTGGGCATACATGTGTATTTGGTTCTGCACCAAATTCTGTAGAACAGTTACAAAATATCTTTGTTTTTGTTGAAAGTTCAGCATGTATTTCTAGTCCAATGACTACTTCATAATCTTCTATTGACATTTTAAATCTCCTTTATTCAATTTTTTGAATTTTATTTCTAACGATAGTAGTAATATAATACTTTTCGTAGTGACGGCTGTGGGGACCGACAAGCTAGAAGATGTTACTAAATTTTTTCAAATCATTATTAATGTTTGCAAAAAATTGTTGTTACATCTTCTTGCGCAGTTGGGATGGAACGGAGAAAAGT
>CAKPKQ010000037.1 GCA_934167305.1 uncultured Clostridia bacterium
CTGTCATTCCTATATCAGTTATATATGCTGTTCCCTTTTTGGTAATTTGTTCATCTGCTGTTTGTACATGAGTATGTGTTCCAAATAATATATTAACTTTTCCATCTAAAAAATGTCTCATAGCAATTTTTTCTGCTGTTGCTTCAGCATGAAAATCTATTATTATTACATCTGATTCTTTTGATAATTTATCAACTAGATTTTCTGCAACAGTAAATGGATTTTCTGATAACACATTCATATCAGTTCTTCCTATTAAATTAATAACAGCAATATTTTTGTCTTTACATTTGTATATACCATAGCCTTTCCCAGGTACACCTTTAGAATAATTGGCAGGCCTAATTAGTTTTTGGTGATTTATAAATTGAAAAATATCTTTTTTAGCCCATGTATGGTTTCCCATTGTAACTACATCTATTGGCAATTTTAATAGTTCATTCCAATTTTTGAAAGTGATCCCCATTCCTCCAGCAACATTTTCAGCATTTACAACCACAAAATCTATTTGTGCTTCTTCTTTTAATTTTGGTAAAACTTGTTTTAATTTATCTAATCCATTTTCTCCTACTATATCTCCAACTGCTAATATTTTCAATTGCATCAATTCCTTTCTATTGTAAAAGTACAAATATATTATAATATTTTATCTCAAATTTAGTCAATAGTTATTATTTTTCTTCATAAAAATTGAGCAAAGATTAAACTTTGCTCAATTGATATTACTTATTTCACAGTGAATACACACTCCATTGTACCTTTTCCTGCATTATGTGATATAGTAAATATTATGTTTAATTTATTACTATTGTCGACAAAAAATTTAGTTGTATTATCAAACACTGCTTCATCTATTAATTTTTTGTTTTCTTCCAAATAATTGTTATATTCTTCAGTATAATCTCCATCATTTGGATAATCATAAAATTCTTTCTTTATTACTTCTTTCATTTGGTCATATAAGCTATTACGTATTTTGGTTGTTTCAACTCCTAATTTATTACATATATTTGTAAAATCTGCTTGGTTTCCTGTGTTTAAATCTATATTGTATGTTGTATATATATCTCCCACATTTTCAAATGGTCCTTCCTTTATTACAATTGATAATACATCACCATTTTTATATGTTGAATATGTTACAACATTATTTTTTACATAACTAGAATATCCTATATATCTTTGTTGATCTTTTTCATCTTTATCTGTTATTGATTCTGTGACTCTTAGATTTTTAATTCTGTTTTTAAACTCATTCATGTATTTTTCAAATAACTTCTCGGTCTCAGTATTTATTTGTCCTGCATATGCAGAATTAATATTTACTCGTGGAAATTTTGATGTTTTTAAATCTACTCCTTCAATTTCTGTGCTATTTTTCTCATATACATATGTTTCTGTTTTTTTTGTATAAATATTTTCTATAGAATAAGAAAAGCTCTCTATACCTGTATTATAGTCAAATTCTGCATCTGTTACTAATTCAGATACACTTTTTTCTGAAAGTTTTTTCTCAGTCTTCCCTACTTTATTTATATCATTTTTATTAGCAAAATACACTGCACCACAAACAATTACTAACAACAATAAAAATATTACAAATAATAGTATTGCTGTTGTTAAACTTATTTTTTTCTCTTTCATTTATAATTCCTCCTATTCTTATTTTTCTAAAATTAAATCACATAAAAAAACAAATTACAATATTCTTTACATTTTGTTACAAAAACGTAATAAAATTGTAATTTATTTGTAATATACTATTTTATTAAAAAATTCTGGAATTATATCTTATATTAGTATATAATGTTATAGTATTTGCGAATATGCTGGAATTGGCAGACAGGCACGTTTGAGGGGCGTGTGCAATATTGCGTGTGGGTTCAAGTCCCACTATTCGCACCAATTTTTTGTTATGGGGGAATATTATGAAAGAAGAATTTTTATTATTATTGCAATCAGTTCAAAGAGAAGGTATGGATAAATTACTTGCGTATATTGAAAAAACAGACTTTTTTAAAGCTCCT
>CAKPKQ010000038.1 GCA_934167305.1 uncultured Clostridia bacterium
GCATTACCAACAACAGGAGATAACTTTATATCAGAAATGATCATATTAGTAGCATCTGCAACAGCATACTTAGCAGTATTAGCATTAAAACACAAAAGATGTAAATAACATCAAATAAGGTGATTCACAACGAATCACCTTATTATTTTGTGCCAATATTCTTCGTCCCCAATGGCACATAATATAAAGTGCAAAATAAAGTGCAAAAATTGCACTTTAAATTGATAATATGATAAAAATATGGTATAATTATACATGTAGGAGGATACAAATATGAATCAAGAAAAAGAATGGAATTTAGAATTATCTGAATACATAAAACAAGGAGAACCAACTAAAGTTGAGAAAACAAAAGCATGGGAAACAGCAATAGGGCTTCAAGAAGTAGACGGCTTAGAACCATCAAAGTACTTAATAAAAACTGCAAAAGAACATATTGAAGGTACTATAGATATTAAACAAGCCAAAAAAAGAATAGATGAATATTATGAAGTTCAGGGAAGCAGAAAAAATATTGAAAACCAAAACGAAGAAGCTGACAAGGTTTCAGTTAGAATAACAGAAATATTAAGTGAAAAAGCATTTAACTTCTCACCAACAGAATTATTAAATATTCATAAAAAATTATTTAAAGATGTAATTGATGGAGCAGGTAAATACAGAGATTATAACATTACTAAAAAAGAATGGATATTAAATGGAGACACAGTAATATATGCGTCATTTGAAACTATAAAAGAAACACTAGAATATGATTTTGAACAAGAAAAAAATTTTTCATATAAAGGACTAAATATAGATGAATCAATAAAACATCTATGTAGATTTACATCAAATATATGGCAAGTACACCCATTTTGTGAGGGAAATACAAGAACAATAGCAGTATTTATAATAAAATATTTAAAAACATTTGGATTTAATATTAATGATGAAACATTTGCTAAGAATTCATGGTATTTTAGAAATTCATTAGTAAGAGCAAATTATAAAAACTTTGAAGAGAATGTGTTTGAAGATACATCTTTTTTAGAAAAGTTCTTTTATAATTTATTAACAAATGCAAATTATGAACTGAAAAATAGATACACGCATATAGACAATGTAAAAAACACAAATGACAGTAATTTAAAGTGCAATAATTGCACTTTAGAAGAACAAGCAATTATAAATATAATACAAATAAATTCAACAGTAACACAAAAAGAAATTGCTGAGCAGATTAATAAGTCTTTGAGAACTGTTAAGAATTATATGATAGAGATGCAGAAAAAAGGTCTAATACAAAGAAAAAATAGTAAGAAAACTGGTGAATGGAAGGTAAATATATAGTAATATTTAAATTAAGTAATTCAAAATAAAATGGCGAAGTGATAAAGTAAAAAAATAAATGTAGATACAAGAAGTATTTACATTTATTTTTTGTGTGCCATACCTAACACTATCACAAGGGATTCGTAGCGGAGCACAGAGTGCTCCATAAATGACATGAGTAAACAAAAAACGTGCCAATATTCTCCGTCCCCAATGGCACATGTTTCGTTTCAAATGGCATGCTGAAAGTTGTGCTTCCCTTGCATTATATGGAAAAACGGCCATTTTTTGACAAAAAATGATAACAAAATGTAAAAAACGAGCTGAGAGTTAAGTTTCCGTAAACACTAAAAGCCT